>NZ_PUWT01000100.1:0-5599 GCF_002968995.1 Photorhabdus hindustanensis | reverse complement strand
GAGTTTGATGAGAAATTGAAGAGGCTACGGCATGACAATCTTCACTGATATTGAAGCAGCAATTGAGGAAGCCAGGTTCTTGCGACATGAAACAAAGCATCATCATGTTGTCACTCAAAAACGTAATGGAACTCTTACAGTCAGACAAGAAGTTGGAATAAATAAAGAAAGTCGTCTACGTAAAGCATATAGCACTCGTTACGATTGTCGTATAGCAACAGTATTGCCGAATTGCAAAAAATAGCTGGGGTAAACATATGCGTGATATTCAACTAGTTTTAGAGCGTTGGGGTGCTTGGGCAGCTGATAATAGAGAAGACGTTTATTGGTCTTCTATTGCTGCCGGATTTAGTGGGCTGATACCGAATAAAGTTAAATCGCGTACACAGTGCTGTGAAGATGACGCTATTGTTATTTCTAGCTGTATGGCAAAGCTGAATCAGAAGAATAGTGATATTCATGATTTGTTATTTGAATACTACGTGTTTGGTAAAACATTCATGCAATTAGCTTATGAGTATAAATGCTCTGACGGCCACATCGGTAAAAAATTACAAAAAGCGGAGGGTGTTGTTGAAGGAATGTTGATAATGCTAGATGTAGAACTGGAAATGGATAAATATGTTCAAAAAATTGCAGCCTAATTTAATAAAAGAGTTTACGTACGTAAAAAACTGAATATTATGATAAGAGTGATAGCTATGTCACACAGCTTATTAATCTCAGACCTCGCCCAGTGCGGGGTTTTTTGCTTTCTGTCAGTGGTCAGCTTTGAGCAGCTTACGGCTCAGTAAATCACTCAGTATCTGCCAAATTATAAGCCCTGCTACGGCCGGGATTTGATTGAGATAGAAATCTGACCTCAGTAATATTGATTGGCGATTTATCAATAAGATGAAATGACCTTTAACGAATAATAAGTGAGGGATTTATGTGTGAAATTAATAAACCAGAGAATCAACAAGCTGACCTTAAGTGTCCATTCGATCTTGATAAATATCAGATGAAGATTGATAACCTTGCTCCAGAAGGTTCTCTGCCGTGGGCAATAATTCAAGTATATATGGGAAAGGCAGTAGCTCGTAGTGAATGGGAAGCGCCTGACGAGTACATAGCGTTGAAAGTTAAAAGTCCCGACAGCATCTCTCATATTGAGAAACACGATAAATATGGCTCGTCAAATTGGCAACCGACACCGGGGGATTTGATGGCTTGTGATTGGAAGGCGTGGAAGCCAAAATGTCCAGAAGGCACCATGCTGTCTTTTGATCTTAAGGTAGGAACTGGGAAATATTCTGTTTCTGTGCAGATGTGGGGATATCTTGCTGATAACGAACTCTACCCTGCAAATCCTTTCGGTACTTTAACTAACCTCAAAAATGAAACTGATATTACGAAATTTTCATATTTCGTATGGGATAATTCTAATAAGGGAATTCATATCAGAGTCTCCTCTGGTATTCCTCCAACGTTAGGAGGTTATCAGAAAATGGTGGACTTATTTGGAAAAGACCTCACTGTAACTGTTGGTGGAGTGCCTTATTATCTTGGAAGCACATTAGATAGTTCAATAGTTGGTAAACAACAATACGAATTTTTTGGTAGGTATTATAACACCAACGCACAAAAACTAGGCGACATATTGCAACAAAACGTAGATAAAACACTGCATTTTTGCTTCAACTGGAAATAACCCAACTCTACATCCTGAATCCAAGGCTGCGCATGGCGTGGCTTTTTTACTTATGCAATGCTGATTACCCGGAACTGAATCCGGGGTTTATGCGCTGACTGGGTGGCTATTGTGATGTGTGCTTATTGGTGGCAACCATAGTTGGCAATGTGAAGGCGTAAAGCAAAAATGTTTCTACGAAATCAAGAAGCTCTCTTGCTTCGGATTCGTCGAACTCTTCATCTGAGTGTACAGAGGTATTCCCATCCAGTCTGATGATTCTTGCCCACTGAGCCATTTCGTTCGTTATTTTGCCGCTATCTTTAAGCTTGAAGATTCTCGCAGAGAGATTATTGTCATTTATGCCATCAGTAACGCCTAGAACTTTAGTCGAAATATCTAAGGCTTTCCTTGCAAGCATGACAGATGTAGAGAACCTTTTCCGTATGAAATTATCTTCTGCCTCTGAATAGATATTTGAAATATTTGATGGGACATGCGCTGGAGCAAGAGGAAGATTGGGTTCTGGGTATGTGTTTACAACCTCTCCATAGGTATCATCGTTCGGGGAAAAAACAATATCCATATTGTAGCTATTCGAGCGGCGTAAATATCCGCCACCCATAACTGTACTTTCATCTGGGTCAACCTCAGCAACGGTGACGCCGTTACAGCTTCGGCATAAAAAAGCCATCCCTAATAACCGTTTTTGACTAAGAAGAAATTCTGACACGCATTCAAGTATAGGGTTTTCCCTGAGGCAGTGAGGGCACATAACATCTTGTAAGGAAACCATTGGCATGAATAACTTAACTCCGGTAATTAATGAAATTAATATTGCGCTCCAGCATTCAAAGCGTCCTGAGATTGCGCTGTTCCGTTATTATCAGACAGCCTCAGAGACAATGAAGAGCACTATCGTATTATCAATGATAGGGAAGCTTATAGAGCAGCAAAAGCGACTAAACAAAATATAAGATACGCATGGAATTTACCATTTATCACTACGCATAGGCCATGATTATTCACGGCCTTTTTCTTTTCACGCCCGTTTAACGGGGACTTAATCCCCAACGGGGGTGGAAATATGAAACTCATGGACAAATACACAAGTCCGTCAGCTTATTGTTGGGGGACGCTAACGGCAATGCTTGGAGCACTATCATTGAACGATTGGGCGCTTATCGTCGGAATTATCTGTACTGTTGGAACCTTTTCAATTAATTGGCATTACAAGCGGAAAGAGTTTCAACTAAGGCAGGAGAACAGAAATGACAAAGGCCAGTAAGTTAAGCGCTGCCGTTATTGGTCTTGCGCTCTCCGGTGCGGGCGCTACGGCTATATTGTCACAGTTCTTAGACGAGAAAGAAGGTAATCGACTTTCAGCATATCAAGATGCTGGTGGAGTTTGGTCAATATGTCGTGGTGTAACTCAGATTGAAGGTGCTCCAGTTCGCAAGGGGATGAAGTTAACACAAGAACAATGTAACACGCTGAATCGGATTGAAACGGAAAAGGCTATCGACTGGGTAAAACACAATGTCCATATCCCGTTGACAGAACCACAAATTGCAGGCATTGCGAGTTTTTGCCCATATAACATTGGTCCCGCGAAATGTTTCTCTTCCACCTTTTACCGAAAGCTGAACGCTGGAGATAAAAAGGGGGCATGCGCTGAAATCAAACGCTGGATATATGACGGTGGTAAAGACTGTAGACAAACGAAAGGACAGGTCAACGGCTGTTACGGTCAGGTTGAACGCCGTTCTCAAGAGTCAGAGCTGACATGCTGGGGGTTGGATGACTAGGCATAATTTAGCCGCGTTGTTATTTCTCTGGAGTTTTATTTTGGCGATTTGTGGTCGAGCCAGTTGGGGCTGGTTTCTGTTTCTGGGGGCGTTATTGTTATGAAATTCAACGCTCACTACTATACGATACTCGCACTAATCGTTATTTCACTGACCGCTTATTACTATCACTCTGAATTACAGAGAGAGCAACGTGTTACAAAGCAGCAACAATCAGAAATCCAGCAACTCACAGACACTATCGACTATCAGAACTCTCACATCACGATGTTGAATGAGTTAGACATTAAACACACGCGAGAGCTTACAAATGCCAAATCTGAAATTGATGTTCTGCGCAATGATGTTGCTGCCGGTCGTAAGCGCTTGTTCGTCAAAGCCACATGTCCAAAGAGTGAAGCCGGTTCCCGCGCCCGCATGGATGATGCAGCCACCGCCCGACCTGCTGACTCCTCTATCAGGGATTATTGGACCCTCAGAGAGCGAATAGCAGTAATCAATCAGCAGGTATTAGGCTTGCAGGACTACATCAAAACTCAGTGCCAGTAAGAGCCTCGCTTCAAGCGGGGTTTTTTATATCCGAATTTCATCGCGCACTAGCATGCGCCAATCCCAACCAAGAGTTTATAGAAATAGAGTCTGAGAAATGTCGTTATAGGTGGCGACCTTCTTGGGGCGATATTTCTATGCTAGCAGGCTCTAATTTCTATAGGTATACGCAAATGAACACATTAACTTTCAAAAATCACACTATTATTCCTTTCGATAATGGCGATGGGAAAATCTGGTTTACCGGCAAACAAATGACCCGGCTACTGGAATACGAAGACGATAAATCAGTCAACAAGCTATACAAGAGAAATAAAGATGAGTTCTCGGAAGATATGACTACGACTGTGAATCTGCCCATCGATGCCGAGGAGGCCAATTTGACCCCCACGGGAAAATCAAAGGGTTACAGTAATCTTCGTAAGAAAGTTAGGATTTTCTCTGTTCGGGGCGCTCATTTGTTAGGGATGCTTGCTGATACAGAAGTCGCTAAACAACTTCGTCGCTGGCTATTGGATTTAGCAGACAAGGAGAATCAGACAGATCTCTCTTTGATGGACATGGAAAGCTTAAAGTCACTGACACTTGGTGAAATGCAGAATCGGCTGGTGGCCGCTGATAAGTGGTCTTATAGCAACTTTGGCAGACCAGGTAGTGAAATGATGAACCTCCGCAAGCGTCATCTAAAGAAACTCCGCAAGGCTAAGCAAGTTATCCTGGAATTATCGCAGCTTACTTTGCCCGGCTTTGATGACTTCCCGGACGGAGAGCCGCAGACATGAATCATGAGCAATTCATCGCTAGGAACATACAAGCCGAGTTAACCAGACTCGGCTATTCCGATTCAATCTCAGGCATGGCAAGTGACAAAGCGGTGGACTATTACCGCCGCAGTTCGTCAGCGAGCAGAAAGGGCAAGATGTACGATGACTGTCTGCATATTGCTAAGGCATGGGCGAGTAAATACAGTTCAGTCAAGCCGTACTCAAAGTAAGGACCTCGGAGAAATGAGATACATCTATTCAATCACATTGGACGCAATGATCGCGTCCTTTTTGTTTATTGGTATCACGCAAAACATCGAAGGTTTTGTAAATGTCGGCTATTTTGCTGGCTGGTTATTTGGTGTGATTAAGTTCCTGGCTTATCTATTTGGCAGGGATACGCTCGCTAAAGAGTACAAGCACGTTCCGACAACATTCCGATATTACGATTTACTGACTGACACGGCCTTTGTCATTTTCGTTGTATATCAGGGCTGGTTTGTTTTGGGGGCTATCTATGCGATAGGCGCAATGGCAAAAGTTGAGTTTCAGGGTAAGCAAGAGAAGTTACTAAAATATTAAGAGGTAGGTATGAGCAAATTACAGGTTTTCAAATATAAATTAGGTCAGGCCGTACAAGTTATTATCAGCGGTGAAAAAGGGCATATCAAAGCCCGTGCTGAATATATTCATAGTGCTAGCCAGTATTTGATCCACTATCAGGCAGCAGATGGCCGTGCAAGAGATGCCTGGTTTGATGAGTATGAGCTTTCACACGCTGATTAAAGAGTGACTAATTCAGAGCA
>NZ_PUWT01000010.1:0-90726 GCF_002968995.1 Photorhabdus hindustanensis | reverse complement strand
CGATCGCGAACGGCAGATCTTTTATACTTGGTATAAAGGCAAAGCTTATGCCGCCCGCTATCCCCAAGTAGGCATGGCAGAAAAAACTAATATTCTGTTCCTCAAAGTTTATGGCCTAGACGAAAATAATAACCTTGTCGGGCGTGGTTTTATCCCTAACGTCAGCAGTTATTCTTTTGCTTTTTTAAGTAGTGGCAATGATAAAGCTCTGGCAGTCGCCTTTATGGTGAAATTCTTATTAAACGGTAAAGAGGCGGTCAGTAAAGTGGATTATAAACGCCGTGAGCCGCTTATTTGGTGGAGTAAAGATAAAAGACCCGCTGATTTAGAGGCACAAATTCCATTGATTTTGGCCGAATTGGATCGCTTAGGTCCCCCTGATGAAGATCTTTCCGAATGAAACAACGATTAAAAAACTTACTTAAAAAATGGTTTCCCACTATTCATCCTTTGCCAGCCCAACGGCTGGCCCGCTGGGAAAAAGAAATTCTGGCAGTACCGCCAGATATTAAGGATGCAGAAACCATCAAACATGTGGAAATACTGGATCGCCTTAATGATAAAGAATGCTGGATTAGAAATCCTCAGCGCCGTTTTAGGAGCATAAACTTGATTCCAGTAACACTGGGGATTATTAGCAGCTTGGTATTAAACGTTAACAATTTTATCGAAGAACGAAAGAGTAATGAATCAGAAATTTATCGGTGGGTTAATATAGCTAAAAAGGAATATGGTGAGAAATTTTACTTACGCGATGATTTACCGGGTTATCTGAAAGATACACGCTATATTGGCAATGATAAAGAAATTTCACTAAGAAAATATTTATATTATCGATATACCTTTTATCCAAGTAGTTCCAGACTTCTCAAAATTGATATAAGTTTCTTGCTGCTCTATCTGCTAATTATCCCTCCTTTTGTCTGGGGAGTGTTTTTTTCACGGCGACAAGCACCATTAATTATCGATCGCGAACAGCAGATCTTTTATACCTGGTATAAAGGCAAAGCTTATGCTGCCCGCTATCCACAAGTAGGTATGGCAGAAAAAACTAATATTATGTTCCTCAAAGTCTACGGCTTAGACGAGAACAATCAACTTATCGGGCGTGGTTTTATCCCTAACGTCAGCAGTTATTCTTTTGCTTTTTTAAGCAGTGGTAATGATAAAGGTTTGGCGCTGGCTTTTATGGTGAAATTTTTATTAAACGGCAAAGAGGCAGTCAGTAAGGTGGACTATAAACGCCGTGAGCCGCTTATCTGGTGGAGTAAAGATAAAAGACCTGCTGATTTAGAAGCTCAAATTCCGTTGATTTTGGCCGAATTAGATCGCTTAGGTCCCCCTGATGAAGATCTTTCCGAATGAAACAACGATTAAAAAACTTACTCAAAAAATGGTTTCCCACTATTCATCCATTGCCAGCCCGACGGCTGGCACGCTGGGAAAAAGAAATTCTGGCGGCACCACCGGATATCAAGAGTGAAGAAACCATTAAGCACGTGGAAATACTGGATCGCCTTAACGATAAGGAATGCTGGGTTAGAAATCCCCAGCGTCGCTTCCGAAGTATTACCTTAATTCCGGTAACACTAGGATTAATTACTAGCCTGTTATTAACAGTGAATGATTTTATAGAAGAGCGAAAAAGTGCTGAATCTAATCTTCATGATTGGATAGAGTTGGTAAAGGGAAAATATGGCGAAGAGTTTTATTTGCGCAATGATTTGCCCAATTATATGGAAGATGCCCGTTATATTGGTAACGATAAAGAAATCTCTCTGAGAAAATATCTGCATTATCGCTATCATTATTATAAATATAGTAATGATATTTTTTTAACTGATATGGCATTTTTGCTACTTTACCTACTGATTATTCCACCTTTTGTTTGGGGTGTGTTTTTTTCTCTCCGACAAGCACCATTAATTATCGACCGTGAACGGCAAATTTTTTACACCTGGTACAAAGGTAAAGCCTATGCCGCCCGCTATCCACAAGTAGGCATGGGGGAAAAAACTAATATTTTTTATCTCAAAGTGTATGGACTGGACGAAAATAATAACCTTGTCGGACGTGGTTTTATCCCTAATGTCAGCAGTTATACTTTTGCTTTCTTAAGTAGTGGCAATGATAAAGCGCTGGCAGTCGCCTTTATGGTGAAATTCTTATTAAACGGCAAAGAGGCAGTCAGTAAAGTGGACTATAAACGCCATGAGCCGCTTATTTGGTGGAGTAGAGATAAAAGACCCGCCGATTTAGAAGCTCAAATTCCGTTGATTCTGGCCGAATTGGATCGTTTAGGTCCCCCTGATGAGGAAGAAAATTAATAAAAAACAGCGCCAACAGCGCTGTGATTACAGTGGATAATAAATTAAACCTGATACATTTTGCACAAATAATGGGAAACCGCATCATCAGCGTTTGAGCCAATCACTTCCATATCTGGCAAGATATCTTTCAAACGCTGGTGAGCATCCTGCATAATGCAGCCCTTACCTGCTACCGTCAGCATTTCAAAGTCATTCATGCCATCACCAAAAGCAATACAATCACTCAGTTTATAGCCCATAGATTGGGCTACCCGCTCAAGTGCATGACCTTTCGACACCCCACCCGCCATCACTTCCAGGCAATTGCGCAACGAGAAACTCACATTGACTCTATCGCCCCAACGCGTTTTGATTTTCTCTTCCAACACAACCAATAGATCATGATCTTCGCAGGTGAAATAAACTTTGCATACATCATCGGTTTTGAAGTTGTCACGCTCAAAAAGTTGGTAATGAAACACGGATTCCTGAAAAAACTCTTTCTGCTCAGGGCATTCACGATTCATATACCAGTGATCATGGCAGTAATAATTCGTCAGAATATCAGCGTTATCAAATTCCATTAGACACAATTCATGCACAATCTCAGGATCAACATTGTGACTGAAAACCAGTTCACCCATAGCGTTGTGTACCCGAGCGCCATTGGAAGTGATCATATAGGCATCAATACCAAGAACATCTCGGATTTGCGCAACGTCCACATGATGACGACCAGTGGCAAAAATAAAATGAATGCCTTTATTGGTCAGTAAATTAAGGGTTTCCTTGGTGTAAGAAGTTAATTTGTGATCAGGGGATAGCAAAGTGCCATCTAAATCTGAAGCAACAATATGATACATAGTTATAGTTCCTATAATTGAATCAATTCCGGTCAAAAAAATCACAAATGGCATTAAGTGCCTGGCTACGTAATTTATCTTTTTCAAACAGGATCTCATGACGCGACCCTCGAATAATCAAAGGTGATTGTCCTTCGATGAAATCCTTCACTTTGTTACGTGATTCACAAAAAGCCCGTAATTTCCAATTGTTAACGACCTTATCTTCACTGGCTTTTAAAATTATCAATGGTGTCTCAATTTCTCCGGCTTTTTCTATCAGCATATCGCCAATCCAGATACTTTCCCGTATCCAGTGATATGTCGGACCACCTATACGTAATTCCGGATAATCCGCGTAATAACGGAGGTAACGGCTATAACGTTCGTAACTGTGTGTCAGAAGGTTTATCGAATAAGGCAACGGACGCCATTTCCCAGTTAGCACCGCATAATGGTTACGCATATCCGGCCGCTTTTCAGCCCGGTTAACCAGGAAAGTCGCCAACCAACGTGGCATGGGAAAGTTAATACCAAACATAGGAGCACAAAGGGCTGCTGCATCAAATATCTGGCTGTGACGTAATAAAAATCCCCCTAATATTGCCGCCCCCATTGAATGGGCTAACGCATAACAGTGAGAATAATGACGAGGAAGAATTTCTTTTTCGATAAATATTTCAACGTCATTAATATAGTCATCAAATTTTTCTACATGCCCTTTTTGTGGATCTGCAAGCATCCTGCTGGATCGCCCCTGCCCACGATGATCAATAATAAATACGTCATAGCCAAGGTGATAAAAATCAAATGCCAATTCCGAGTATTTGATATAACTTTCACTACGACCTGGAAAGATAACAACCGATCTATAATTTTTTATTGTTGCACAAAAACGGACATAACGTATCAGTATATTATCTATACCGATAAACTCACACTCTTCCCTGACCTGCCAAAAGTCTAATAACGGCCCGTTGGCAAAAGCAGAGAACTGTGCCTCACGATTGAGCCAGCTTTCTTTTAACATTTCTGGCGTCATCAATTATCCTCAGACTATTCAAGCTCCTCTAGATGTTCACAAATTAAGGCCATAAAGACGTTACCAAAACGCTCCAGTTTACGTTGCCCTACGCCGTTGATTAATAACATTTCATCAGCCGTAACCGGGCATTGTTCTGCCATTTCAATCAACGTGACATCATTAAACACAACAAAAGGCGGGATATTTTCTTCGTCAGCAATAGATTTCCGTAATCTACGTAACTTGGCAAATAGTTTGCGATCATAATTACCACTATATGATTTACTTTGCTGATTACGCCCTTTCAGATTCTGTATTCGTGGAACAGCCAGTTTTAGTGAAACTTCACCACGCAATATCGGACGCGCAGCTTCCGTTAATTGTAATGCAGAATAGTTGGCGATGTTTTGACTGATAAAGCCTAAATGAATAAGCTGCCGCAATACACTAATCCAGTGTTCCTGACTCTGCTCTTTACCGATACCATAAACCGGTAAATTATCATGTCGCATATCACGGATACGCTGATTATTCGCGCCTCTAAGTACTTCAACAATATAGACGATACCAAAGCGCTGTCCAACCCGGTAAATACAAGAAAGCGCTTTTTGGGCATCCACTAAACCATCATAATTTTTCGGCGGATCAAGGCAGATGTCACAGTTACCACAAGGGGTTTGCTTACTTTCACCAAAGTAGTTCAATAACACCAGACGGCGGCAAGTTTGCGCTTCGGCAAAAGCCCCCATCGCATTGAGCTTATGCCGCTCAATATCCTGCTGTGTACCCGCCTCTTTCTCTTCCAGACAACGGCGAAGCCATACCATATCCGCAGGATCATAAAACAGCACCGCTTCCGCCGGCAGACCATCACGTCCAGCACGTCCCGTTTCCTGATAATAGGATTCGATATTACGTGGAATATTGAAATGCACCACAAACCGAACATTAGGTTTATTAATTCCCATACCAAATGCCACGGTTGCCACCACCACCTGCAAATCATCACGTTGAAATGCATCCTGCACCCACGCACGCTGGCTGTTATCCAACCCGGCATGGTATGGCGCAACACTCAAGCCACGTTTTTGTAAACGCTCTGATATCTCTTCAACTTTGCTACGGCTATTACAGTAAACAATGCCGCTTTTACCTTTTTGACCGCGAATAAATAGCCACAGTTGATCTAATGGTTTGTATTTTTCTATCAAGGTATAACGGATATTGGGACGGTCAAAACTGCTGATATGGATAAGTGGATTATTAAGATTCAGTAGTCGGACAATATCATTACGGGTAGTTTCATCAGCGGTGGCCGTCAACGCAATGACAGGTAATGTCGGAAAGCGTTGCCTTAGCTGTCCCAACGCCCGATATTCCGGCCGGAAATCATGGCCCCACTGTGAAATACAGTGAGCTTCATCCACAGCCAGCATTGCGGGTTGCCATTCCAGAAGTTGCTCAAGGAAGTTATCCATCATCAAGCGCTCAGGGGCGATATACAGCAATTTAACCATTCCCTGACGGCAACGCCGGATTACATCAATTTGCTGTTCACGGGCCTGAGTTGAATTCAAGCAATCCGCCGCAACGCCATTTGCCCGCAGTTGATCCACCTGATCTTTCATTAAAGAGATCAACGGCGAAACAACCAAAGTTACCCCTTCCTGTACCAGCGCCGGAATTTGGTAACACAATGATTTACCGCCACCAGTCGGCATAATGACCAAACAGTCACGCCCTTCAAGAATGGTATTGATAACTTGTTGCTGGCCAGGCCGGAATTGCAAATAACCAAAGGTTTTCCGCAATACCTGCTCTGTCAGTGATATTGTATTAATGACCTCTGCGGTAGACACGCTTTTCCTCAACCATATTAAAAAATCACAGACGCTTTTCAAAACGTCTGGGCATTATGCTATCTCACTCTCGAAATAATTACAGCATGTCATTGAACATCATCTCGGTATAAAAGCAGGTTTAATTAAAGGTTACAGCCGATCAAAAATTCTCCCCCAATTCATCTTACTCATCCCAATGCAGCGCCATAACGCCGCATTTTTGACTGCTATTTAGGCAAAAATAGAGTAAATCCTTACACTTACACAGTTGTTAATGATAATAATTTGTATTAATGTTATCAAAATTGAATACCCCAAAAGTCACCTGTCTAAGAGAATCGGAATGAATACCAGGAAAAAGAATGCTTATATTCGAAAGTTTCAGAATTAAGCGTACCGATTTGTTTCCAGTGTATAGCGACTATGTTGGATAGGATTTTTGATTATGAATAGGGATTGTTATCACCATGAGTTCACTACATATTAACTCTGATAATCACACTCTGCACCTCAACGCAGAGAACTGGCTCCATGCCAATCGCCACCTGGTGACAAAAATATTACGTGAGCTGTATCACGAAAAATTGATTAATCCTACCTATCATGGACAGCAACAGTATTCTCTGGCAATAGGTGACTACCAATACCATTTTCAAGCGGAGGCTTATCAGCTCGATCATATTGATATTGATGCCGCATCCGTAACCAAATTCAAGGAGAAGCAATCTCAGCCGCTTGATGCCATTCAACTGATTATTGAGTTGTATTCGCTACTGGAAATCCCGGAAAAAATGCTGCCGATTTATCTCGATGAGATATCTAGCACCCTCTACGGTCACGCTTTTAAATATCAGTACAACCGACTGACAGCCCAAGATTTAGCTCATGCTGATTATCAAGTTGTTGAAACGGCAATGAGTGAAGGCCATCCGGTCTTTATTGCGAATAATGGCCGCATTGGTTTCGATGCCGATGATTATCAGCGCTATGCGCCTGAAAGCGCCAGCCCGGTGACTTTAATCTGGATTGCGGTACACAGGAATAAAGCTATTTTCTCCGCGCTATCCGATCTCTCATACCAACAATTAATAGAAGAAGAGCTAGGGAAATACCTGCCGGCGCAATTTGAACGTCATCTTAATACGTTGGGATTATGTCCATCAGATTATTATCTGATGCCTCTTCATCCCTGGCAGTGGCAGCACCGTATTACCATCAGCTTTGCGGCAGATATTGCCAATAATAATATTGTTTATCTTGGCGAAGGTCATGATCGCTACCTCGCACAGCAATCTATCCGTACTTTCTTCAATATTACTCAACCGAAGAAGAACTACGTTAAGACCGCCCTCTCGGTGTTGAACATGGGCTTTATGCGCGGGCTCGACCCACACAGCATGGTCACAACCCCATCAGTCAACGAATGGCTCAGTAACTTAGTCCATAATGACAGTTTCTTCCAACAGAAAGGTTTTACCGTACTACGGGAACGTGCTGCTCTCGGTTATTTCAATAACTACTTTGAATCAGCTATTAAAAAAGACAGTCCACATAAGAAAATGTTGTCAGCGCTGTGGCGCGAAAGCCCAATGACGCTGTTGAAAGATAACCAACGCTTGATGACAATGGCTTCGTTGCTGCATGTTGATCATCAAGGTAATTCCGTCATTGCCGCTTTAGTAAAGGATTCAGGTTTAAAAACAGAAGAGTGGGTGTCACGTTATCTCGATGCTTACCTTTCTCCATTATTGCGCTCTTTCTTCACCTATGATCTGGTGTTTATGCCACATGGCGAAAACCTAATGTTGGTACTGGATAATAACAGCCCGACAAAAATGTTGATGAAAGATATTGGTGAAGAAATTGCTATTTTGAATGGCGATCTTCAACTGCCTAAAGAGATTAATTTCCTACATGTCACTATCGAAGACGACATGAAGATTAACTATATCTTCCTTGATATTTTCGATTGTTTCTTCCGCTATCTGATTCCACTGTTGCAAAAAGATCTCAATCTACCAGAAGAGCATTTCTGGTCACTGGTTGCACGCTGTGTCCATAATTATCAATCACAACATCTGCATCAGATTGAGAAATTCCGTAAGTTCGATCTGTTTAAGCGGGAATTTGTTCGTACCTGTCTGAATCGTCTGCAAATGGCGAATAATCAACAGATGATCGATCTCGACGATCGTGAAAAGAATCTCAAATTTGCCGGAACCTTAGTTAATCCGCTATACGCTTTACGCCATGAATACTCGGTTACTCTTCATCAGACCGAACAGCAATAAATAAAAATATCAACATAGATAAATACCAAAAGACTTAATTTGGGGATGGAATGAATAGTAAGAAAGTGATGTATCCGTTTTTGCAAAAGGATTTTATGATTAAAAAAACAACTCTTGCAATGACTATACAGTTAGTACTGATGGGAAATAGTTATGCCATCACGGAAAGTGCGCAAAATACAAGCGATAAAACCACTGCCCAAAATGACAAGATACTCGTCACTGCTTCACGAGCAGAACATGAAGGCGTGACCGAAGACACCGGGATGTACAATACCACGTCGATGGTCACCGCCACCGGACTGAATCTTTCAGCGCGTGAAACGCCACAGACCGTCAGTGTCGTGACCAAACAACGTATGCTTGACGAAAATCTGGACAGTGTTAATAGCGTCATCGATAGCACAACCGGTATGAGTGTACGCCAGTTTGATAGCGATCGTTTCGGGTTTACTTCTCGTGGCATGAGCATCAATAACATCCTGCGTGATGGAGTTGCAACCTACTACGATACTCGCTTTAACTATGGTGACAATCTTTTGGATGCAGACCTGTTTGATCGTATCGAAGTGGTACGTGGAGCAGCCGGTTTGATGGTCGGCCCAGGCAATCCTTCGGCAGCCGTTAACCTGATTCGTAAACGTCCGACCCGCGATTTCCGTGGCGAATTCTCTGCCGGAGCGGGTTCTTGGGATAAATGGCGCACTGGCCTTGATCTCTCTGGTCCGTTAAATGACAGTGGCAACCTGCGCGGGCGTTTCGTTACAGCCTATCAAGCGGCCAACTCCTTTATTGATCGCAATAACAACGAAAGATACCCGTTCTATGGCATTCTTGAAGCGGATTTGACAGAAAATACCTTGCTGACTATAGGCGTGGATTATCAACGTAATCACACCCGTGGCGGTATGTTTGGTGGCTTACCGATCTACTTTGCAGATGGCAGCAAAACCGATTATAAACGCAGCAACAGCTACGCACCAGATTGGGCTTTCTCAAAGATTCGGTCTTTCTCTACCTTTACCAGCCTGCAACATAACTTTGACAATGGCTGGAGTATAAAGGGCACCTTTACTTACGATAATAATACACTCGACGAGAAGGTTCTGTGGGCAAATCAAACTGATTTTCCTAACCGCATCACCAATATGGGTATGAAACCAGGTAGTATGACACTTATTGATGGCAGTCGCCGTCAGCAGAATTACGATCTACAGGTGAATGGTGACTACCGATTATTTAGCCGTACTCATCATGTCAGTTTCGGCTTAAACCACCAGCAACAGGATTTCCAGAACGATTACTTCAGCGCAACTTGTATGCTTACACGTCCAAATAGCTGTCCAGGGATGGGTGACTTCACCTCCCCTGGCTGGCAATATCCTGAACCAGAGTGGAGTAATACGCGAACTTCTGGTTCAAAAGGGCGTAATGAACAGACCGCAGGTTATGCCGTTACTCAGATTTCTCTGGCAGATCCACTGACTTTGATCCTCGGTGGTCGAGTAACCAGTTGGCAGACTCGCGGTGATAATTTCAATACTCCACAGAATGCCAGCTATAGTGACGAATTTGTTCCTTATGGCGGGCTAATCTACAACATCACTCAAGATTTATCGGTTTACACCAGTTACACCGAAATATTCAATCCAGAAAACCGCCGCGACCGCAATAATAAGTTACTTGCCCCAGTATCAGGACAAAACTATGAAGCGGGTCTAAAAGGTGTCGCTTTCGATAATAGTCTCGATTACTCGCTAGCACTGTTTGAAATCCGTCAGGATAATCTGCCAGAGGCAGATACCGTGAAGTTGCCGGATAATTCCATCGCTTACTATGCGATAGACGGCACCAAAACCCGCGGGTTCGAAGCAGAAATCAGTGGTCAACTGACAGATAACTGGCGTCTTTATACTGGTTATACGCAATTCCGGGCAACAGATCCTAATGGTGTACGAATCAATACCAATACGCCAAACAGGCTGTTTAAACTGTTTACCACCTACACCCTGCCAGGTGCGATGAGCAATCTGACCATCGGTGGTGGTGTCACTTGGCAGGATAAAACCTGGTCAACAGTAAAAGGGCCTGAAAAGACCTCAATGCAAGCGAAACAAGACAGTTTCGCGGTGGTTAACCTCATGAGCCGTTATCAATTCACGCCGGATCTCTCTTTGACGGTTAACCTGAATAACGTCTTTGATAAGACCTACTATACTCAGTTCGGCCAATATTCTCAGTATTACTATGGCGCACCTCGCAACATTGAAGCGATCTTGCGTTATAAGTTCTGAGTTTAAAGTCATAATGACACTGCGGACGGCAAACCTTATGTTTCTATTTATTTGAAGGAAGGCAAACAATGAAATTGAAGCGTTGCAAAGGGTTTGCCGTACCACTGATGATGCTGCTCAGTCTGCTGGCTGGCTGTGATAAGTCAGCCAGCACAAACAATACACCGCCAGATAAGCCCGGCTATCCCAAACAAATTACTACCGCATTGGGTACGGCGGTGATTACACATCAACCTCAGCGTGTTGTCGCCCTCGGCGCGGGAGCGGAAGATATCGTACTGGATCTCGGTATCGTGCCGATCGGTATTGAATCCCATCGTTGGGGCGGAGATGAACAAGGCTATCTGCCGTGGTTTAAACAAGCGGTGCAACAGCGTGGCGGAACTTTACCCACCGTAATAGACATGTATCCTGAGTTGGACATTGAGAAGGTCATTAACCTTAAGCCTGATCTGATTGTGGCAACCCAATCAGGCATCACCCAAGAGGTTTATAACCATTTATCACATTTCGCCCCAGTGATCGCTTATCCTTCTCATCCCTGGCTTACGACACCACAACAACAAATTGAATTAATTGCTCGTGCGCTAGATAAGCAGTTGCAGGGAGAAAAACTCACCACCGAGCTGAATGCCACATTACGTGAGGCAAGCGATACCATCCCACATATCAATCGCTATACTTTCGCCTACATCAAGGCGGGTATCAGCAGTAATATGCTATCGGTATATGTCAAAGGCGATCCACGCGTCGATACCTTAGTCCATCTTGGTTTAACGCTACTGCCATCGGTTAGCACACTGGCCGATCCCTTCGGTAGTTTCGCCGCCAATATAGGACTGGAAAATGCGGATTATCTTAATGGCGCTGATATCTTAGTAACTTGGTTCAATAATGAACAAGAACGTAAAGCAGTGGAAGCACAGCCGTTATTTCAATCCATCCGAGCTGTACATCAGGGAGGTTATATTCCGCTAACCGACCAATCACTGGTTGTTGCTATGTCTTACGGCACACCGCTTAGTTTGCGCTGGGGTTTACCACAATTTATGCCGATTCTGGCAGAGGCAATTAAATCATCATGACAAATCCTAAACGCCGATTCCTACTGCTGCTTGGCTTAGGTCTCATGATACTGCTGACCTTCATTTGTATTATTGCCAGTCTGAATCTGGGCGCCAAAACGTTGCCACTCTCAACCATATGGCATCACTATTGGTTAGGCGACAGCGGCAGCTATAGCGATCTGGTCATCAATGCCCGCAAACCACGCACGTTAATCGGCATCATGGCTGGCGCCGCACTGGCGCTTTCCGGGGCCGTAACGCAAGGATTGCTGCGTAATCCGTTAGCCGAGCCGGGCTTACTCGGTGTTAACGCCGGAGCGGCTACTGTGGTTGTCAGTTTCTCTTTCATCCCCATGCTGGATGAACTTCCGCGCTTCTGGACAGCATTTATTGGCGCAAGTCTGGCTACATTGTTGTTCTACCTGCTCAGTGGCGGACAACGTAATAGCAATCCGGTGCGCATGGTATTAACCGGTGCCGCCATTAACGCCTGCTTATTTGCTTTTGTCCAAGGCATTGTATTAATGAATGCCCATGTATTGGATAACTATCGCTTCTGGACCATTGGATCGCTCAGTGCAATGTCTCTGGCAGAAGCGAGTTCGCTGATACCTTATCTGTTATTTGCCTTGATATTGACCCTTTCACTCAGCTCTTCCCTGAATGTGATGGTGTTTGGTGAAGGTATCGCCAGCTCACTTGGCGCTAATGTTGCCCGCACCCGCGTATTGTCACTTATTTCCGCCACCATGCTGGCGGCGGTGGCTACCGCGATGGCTGGCCCTATTGCCTTTATTGGCTTGGCTGCACCTCACTTGATGCGGGCTTTAGTTGGCAGCGATTTCCGCTGGCTACTGCCCTATTGCCTGTTCGCCGGGCCTTGCCTCTTACTCACTTCCGATATACTGGCACGGTTAGTGATCGCACCTGGCGAGATCATGGTGGGAATTATCACTGCGGGAATCGGTGGGCCGTTGCTCTATCTGGTGATTAAAAGCCATCGTGGAGTTAATTATGTCGCAGATTAACCTATCTAGACCGGCAAAAACTCGAACCTTTATGTTGGGAACCGCTGTTTTTCTTGTACCTCCACAACGGACTCAAAGAGCCATCTTATTGATATTGTTACTGCTTGCAGTGCTGTTTTATCTCTCTCTGGCATTGGGTAAGCAAGGTATCGATAACCCGTGGCTAGCAACCTCAACTCCTTATCAGGAATTTATTCTCACACAGCTACGCTTACCCCGCGCATTAGTGGCTATCGGTGCGGGTGCAACTCTGGCACTCTCAGGTTCACTTTTCCAACTGACAACCCGCAACGCACTCGGTAGTCCAGATATTATCGGCGTTAATGCCGGCGCTGCTGCTGGCATAGTCGCCACATTGATCATCTGGCCGGGAGTATTGCCGATTCCTTTAGGTGCGCTGCTAGGGGCCAGCTTTGCAGTATTATTGGTCTACGCCGGGAACATTAGTCGCTCTGGACAAATGCAAACAACCAAGATTGTCATCTCCGGGATTGCTATCGCCGCTCTCTGCATGGCATTTGTTAATTTCGCTATCTCGAATGTACGCCTTGAGCAAGCACAGCAACTCGCTTCGCTGCTGCACGGCAGCCTCGCCAACCGAGGCTGGCAAGATGTTGGGTTAATTTATGGAACGATACTGTTCGTCCCTTTTCTCCTTTGGTTAGGACGGCAATTAAACTACGTCAATCTCGGCTATGAAGTTGCCAACACGCTCGGTGTACCAGTCCGTACAATTCAGCTTATGAGTTTGTTACTAGCGGTACTACTGGCCTCTATGGCGGTACTGGTTGTCGGACCCGTGGCGTTTATCGCACTTTCTGCGCCGCAAATTGCCCGCCGTTTGGTACGGGCAAAAGGTGCCGCTCTTTTTTGTTCAGCATTGATGGGAGCATTACTACTGCTCGCTTCTGACTTAATTACTTTGCTGCTTCCTACTTCGGCACGTCTGCCAGTAGGCATTATCACCGCAGGGGTAGGCGGTGTCTATTTGATGTATTTGCTGTACGCTGAATTAAGGAGAACAAAGTAATGTCACTTGATATGAATTCCCCAACTAGCGCTTCACGATTGACCACCCAAGATCTTTCGCTGGCATACGGAAAAAAGACGATTGTTGAGTGCTTGAATATTGCTATTCGTGATGGTGAATTCAGCGTCATCATTGGCCCGAATGGTTGTGGAAAATCGACCCTGCTACGCGCCATTAGCCGAGGTATCACGCCACAGCACGGTGAAATCCTGCTCGATGAGCGCAATATTCGACATTACAAACCCAAAGCGGTAGCACGTGAGCTATCTCTGCTAACACAAGGGGCAGTTATCACCGAAGCGTTGACTGTATACGATTTGGTTTCACGTGGGCGTTACGCTCATCAATCCTTTTTACGACAGTGGTCAGCAGAAGATGAACAAATCGTTAATGAAGCTTTACATGCAGTCGAACTACAGGATATGTCACATCGGTTAGTGAGTGAACTTTCCGGCGGCCAGCGTCAACGCGCCTGGTTTGCGATGACCTTGGCACAGCAAACACCGATCGTACTGTTAGATGAACCGACCACTTATCTGGATATCACTCATCAGATTGAAATGCTCGATCTCTGTCAGCGTTTACATTTACAGGGAAAAACGTTGGTGCTGGTACTGCACGATATCAACCTGGCACTACGTTACGCTTCACATTTAATTATGATGAAGGATGGTAAAATTTATGCCGAAGGGGTACCAGAAGAGATTATCAACGAACAGAGTATCGCCGATGTGTTTGGTCTCCCTTGCCGTATTATTTGTGATCCAGAATCAGGTAAGCCACTGATTATTCCAAAATATAATCCCATCTGAGCCGGGAGTGAGCTGCCTATAGTTTTGCTGTATTAACAAGCAATATAGGCGCCCAAAAGATTTACTACTTGATAATGACAATGATAATAATAATAATTATCATAATTATATTTACAATGATTAGTCATATGTAAGATACTACAATCAGGCAGTATGAACATGTAAACAGGGAGTTGGTGGTGTCAAATACAAACGATTCAATTACCCCTTTAACCACAGTGGTAATTGAAGATATTATCCAGTTATTTGAACAAACGTTTAGCCATTTTACTGCCACCATGAGAGTAAATGCAGATAATATCCCTGTTGCCAGCATGAGTTTCCCCCAATGGTCAGATACAAGAGAATTTCCGGTATTAATTCAGCGCTATCAGGATGAATACTACGGTGACAACAATATAAAACCTAACCAAAAAGCGCTGTATTCTTTATGGGCGCAATGGTATTTTGGTTTGGTTATTCCCCCGATGATGTTAATGTTGCTGGAATATCCACAAGCAGTGGATACTCATTACAATCTTTTTCGGGTTGAATTCCATGACAGTGGCAGGCCAGATATTGTTTACTATCATTTAACTTGGTTGAATGAAACACCTTCATCGTTACTCCATCGTCATTATTCTCTCTTGGATCGCCATATTATTCCGGTATGTGAAAAGATCGAATCATATCAAGGGATAAATGGACGGCTCCTATGGAATAATATCGGTTATATTATGCATTGGTATCTTGCTGAATTCAGCACAAGAATAAATAGCAAGTTATATCAAGAGATTATAAATGGTCTTTTCATGGAACCACAACTACCCGATGGTAGAGATAATCCACTTTATCGTACTGTTATCTTACGGCACAACAATATGCAGCGTCGCACTTGTTGCCAAAGAAATAAACTGCCTGGCGTCGGTAATTGCCATGATTGCCCTTTGGAATCCAAGGTAGAAAGTAGACACTAACATTCTATTCTATAATTTTTAATTCTTATCTGTTCCGGCAGAAAGAGATTATTATGATTTAATCGCGCTACTATTCAACAGTTATTTAATCTAACCAAATACTACACATAATAAAATCAACTATGTTGGGCAATAACCAAATAATAACCTATATATGAAATAATAAGGACATATAATGTACGGAGACGCTCTGCTATTAGACCATTCACCCACAAAAGATAGTCATATAACGGACGAAGATTTTTCCAGATATTTCTTAAATATGCATAGTGCTGGAGACTATCTTGATGACGCTTATAATGTCATTACCAGAATAAAGATAATATTACAGCAGGTGGATAAGCCTTTCAGTGGGATATTACCCAATGAGTTATCTCCACTATTTTCTAAAGTGAATTTAGATCTCCCCCTTACCTCTTTAAACCAGGCTTTAGATGAGTTGCAGCAACTTTATATTAAAGATGCTGTTTATTTTCATCATCCAAAGTATGTCGCCCATCTTAATTGTCCATTGGTATTACCCGCCGTTCTGGCTGAAACCATTATTGGCGCGATTAATTCCTCATTGGATACCTGGGATCAAAGCGCTGGCGGGACACTAATAGAGCAAAAAGTTCTCGACTGGACACGAGATAAAATGGCATTAGGTACAAATGCCGATGGTATCTTTACTAGTGGCGGCACCCAATCAAATCTGATGGCAATGCTACTAGCACGGGACCATTTTTGTCATCAACGCGATCCTGAACATAAAAATCAGCTACATGGTCTGCCGGCGGATTTCCATAAACTGCGTATTTTTACCTCGACAGTCAGCCATTTCAGTACACAAAAGGCAGCCGCTATCCTTGGTTTGGGGTACAACGCCGTGGTCTCTGTTCCTCATGACAGTGAGTTCCGTATGGACCCTCAAGCATTGGAACAAAACATTAACCAATGTATCGCACAAGGCAACATTCCTCTCGCCATTGTCGCTACAACCGGCACCACGGATTTCGGCAGTATTGATCCACTTCACCCTATCGCAGCTATCGCCAAGCAGTATGGTATCTGGCTACATGTGGATGCGGCATACGGATGCGGTTTACTGGTTTCGCCTCGTCGCGCTCATCTACTGGAAGGCATCAATTTAGCGGATTCTGTCACGGTGGATTACCACAAGTCATTCTTCCAGCCAGTCAGTTGCAGTGCTTTCTTCGTCAAAAATAAGAAACACTTATCCCATCTGACTTATCATGCCGAATATTTGAATCCGCTAAGTGCGTTACAAGAAGGCACACCCAATCTGGTCAATAAAAGTATCCAGACAACTCGTCGTTTTGATGCATTGAAAATGTGGCTGACATTACGAATTATGGGTGCAAAACGACTTGGACAAGCTTTTGATAAAGTTGTCGATACGGCTCAGGATGCCTATCGATTAATGGCGCAGAATCCCTATTTTGAACTTATTCATTATCCAGAGTTAAGTACTTTGGTTTTCCGTTTTATTCCTAAACAAAAATTACCCACTACAGATATTGATGCCGTCAATGCGGCCATTCGTAAGGCGCTATTCCGTGAAGGCAATACCGTCATTGCGGGTACCAAAGTCAATGGCAAACAATATCTGAAATTTACTTTCCTTAACCCAGCAACAAACCAGCAACATTTACAAGAAATTGTGCACAGCATCGTAATGCACGGAAATGATTTTCTGGCAACCCATAATAACAACTAAGCGAAGATTAATACTGTTCACCAGGAGAAATTATGACAACTCGCCTTTATGATTTTATCGCCATTGGCATCGGCCCTTTTAATCTCGGACTGGCTTGTTTAACTCGGCCGCTAAAAGATGTTCATAGCCTGTTCATCGATCAAAAACCGGGCTTTGACTGGCATCCGGGAATGATGATGGAAAACTCCACCATGCAAACCCCGTTTATGTCAGATCTAGTGACCTTGGCATCACCCACTCACCCACTTAGCTTCCTTAATTATATTAAGCAGAAAGGAAGAATATATTCCTTTTATATCCGGGAAAGTTTTTTCCTGATGCGTAAAGAATACAACCAATATTGCCAATGGGCAGCAGAACAGTTATCCAATTTACGCTTTAACACTCGCGTTGATAGCATCAGTTATGATGAAGACGCTTCGCTATATACACTACATTGTTCAGATACGTTAACTGGGCAACAACACCAATTTATTTGTAAAAAATTGGTATTGGGTACCGGGCCTTCACCCTATATTCCAAAGTGCTGCCAACCCTTCTCTGATCAGATGGTGACATCAGGTAATTACTTGAAGAGCAAAGCAGCCTTACAACAAAAACAATCTATTACCGTTCTGGGTAGTGGACAAAGTGCAGCGGAAATTTTTTACGATTTACTCAGCGATATTGATAAATTTAATTACCAGCTTAATTGGCTTACCCGTTCACCACGTTTTTTCCCGCTGGAATATACCAAACTGACTCTGGAAATGACTTCACCAGAATATGTAGATTATTTCTATAGCCTCCCGGGCGAAAAGCGTGATGCATTAAATCTGTCCCACAAGCAGCTTTATAAAGGTATCAACAGTTCATTAATCAATGATATTTTCGATTTAATGTACACCAAACGATTAAACGGTGAATTAAACGTTAATTTATATACTAATAGTGAATTACAACAAGTTAGCCATGCTAACAATGGCCGTGACCTAACATTAGCATTATTCCAACATGAGCAGGAGAAAGCATTTTCTCTCGACACCGAAGGGATCGTTCTGGCAACCGGCTATCAATACCAGACTCCAACTTTTATTGAAGGTATACGTCATCTTATCCGTTGGGATGAAAAAGGACGTTATGCTGTACAACGTAATTACAGCATTGATCGCAGCAATACCATTTTCATACAGAATGTGGAGTTACATACCCACGGTTTCGTCACACCGGATCTGGGAATGGCCTGTTATCGCAACTCCTGCCTGATTTATGAAATCACCGGTATTGAACATTACCCGATTGAGAAAAGTATCGCTTTCCAGCAGTTCAGCGTCGACACCGAAGGAGCATGCTAATGTCCGTCTTTAATCCTACGCTATTTGAAAAATCCTTGCCTGAAATAGGCAGTTTTGCATTACGTTCACTGGATCTGGAACGGGATATTCCCATATTAACTGATTGGGTTAACCGGGATTATGCTCATTATTGGGGAATGCAAGATAATACCGAACAACAAGTACGGGAATTTTATCAGGATTTAGAATCCCGCCATCCGGGCAGTGTATTTATTGGCATCTATCAGGAACAACCTGCTTTTCTATTAGAGTGTTATCGCGCACAAGATGATCTGATTGGAAAATATTATCCAGCACATCCAGATGATATGGGAATGCACATTCTGGTTGCCCCGCCGCAAGAAAAAATCAGGCATTTCACTTGGGGAATTTTCCAAACCATCATAGCCTTTATTTTCAGCGATCCTGCCGTGGTTCGAATTGTCGTTGAGCCTAATATACATAATGAGAAAATTCATAAACTTAATCTACGGGCGGGTTTTGTTTATCAGAAGGCATTGGTATTACCTCATAAAACAGCCAAATTGGCCTTTTGTACCAGAGAACAGCACCAGATTGCGTTACAGCGGGAATACCAAGCGACAACATCAACTCCCCCGGGCTCATTGGTGACAAATGCCACACATTTGCAACCCGCCGTCTGGCAAAAAGTTAATCGTCTGCACTTGTGTAAAGCTATTTCTGAATTTTCACATGAATGTTTACTCGCGCCTCAACAGTTAACTGAAAAAGCAGACAGTGACGGATATCACCATTACCGTTTGGATAGTTACCGTTTGAATAGTGCTGACCTCTTGGTAAGCTATACTTTCCGGGCGCGGCGTATGGCACTGGATCACTGGCTGATTGATGCCAATTCGTTACAGAAACATGCCAACGGGGAAGCTGTAGAACTCGACTCCTTGCTATTCATTATTGAGTTTAAACAACAACTTGGCATTAGCGATGTTGTCATGCCCACCTATCTGGAAGAAATTACCAGTACTCTCTATAGCAGCGCTTTTAAGCATAATAGAATCGGTATCAGTGCAATGGATCTCGTGAACACTGATTTTCAGGAGTTGGAAGGGGAGATGATGGAAGGGCACCCCTCTTTCGTCGCCAATAATGGCCGGATTGGTTTTGATATCGGTGATTTTCAGAACTTTAGTCCCGAAGCCGCCTCTGTTATGCATTTAGTATGGCTGGCCGCACATAAGAGCCAAGCTCATTTTGCTTGTATAGAGCAACTCAACTATCAACAGTTGCTGGAACAAGAGCTAGGCACAACCACGGTAGCTGACTTTGACCAGCGGTTAATCGCGCTTAACCTTAATCCAAAAGACTATTTCCTGATGCCAGTTCACCCTTGGCAATGGCAGAACAAGTTGGCATCAATATTTGCGCCCGATATCGCTAATCAGAAATTGGTCTATCTTGGTATTGGTACTGATGCCTATCAGGCACAACAGTCAATCCGTACCTTATTCAATCGCACTCATCCTCAGCGATATTATGTGAAAATGGCGTTATCCATTCTGAACATGGGATTTATGCGCGGTTTATCACCTTATTACATGGCGACGACACCGGGCATTAATGACTGGCTATTCGATTTGGTAACACAAGATCCCATCTTGCAACGTTATCGTTTTAAAATTTTACGAGAAGTCGCCAGTGTTGGATTCAAAAACAGCTATTACGAGCAAGCAATCAGTAGTGATACGCCTTACAAAAAAATGATGGCGGCACTGTGGCGAGAAAACCCATTGCAATTAATTGAACCTGGGCAACAAGTGATGACGATGGCTGCATTACTGCACAGTGATCAGCAAGGGAATGCCCTGTTGCCTGCGTTAATTTCAGCATCCGACCTGTCCACTCAAGAATGGTTGCGCCGCTATTTAGAGAGTTATCTTGCGCCGCTGTTACACTGTTTGTACGCTTATGATCTGATGTTTATGCCACACGGCGAAAACATCATCATGGTATTGGAAAACCATATTCCACAGCACATCTTCATGAAAGATTTGGCTGAAGAAATTTTGGTCATGAATCCCGACGCTGATTTACCGGAAAAAGCGAGTCGAGTCAAAGTGGACATGCCAGAAGATATGAAAACACTGACCATCTTATCTGATGTGTTTGATGGTATATTCCGCTATCTGGCTGCAATACTGGATGAACAGGGTGACTATTCACAAGATCTTTTCTGGCAAGCTGTAGCAGATTGTATTTTAAGCTATCAGCACAACCATCCCGAATTGCGTGAACAATTTGTGCGTTACGATCTGTTTACACCGGAGATTAAACGCTGCTGTCTAAACCGCCTGCAAATCGCGAATAACCGCCAGATGCTTGATTTAGCTGATCCGGCTCAAAGTTTACAGTTTGCTGATAATCTGATTAACCCAATTGCCAAATTTGGTCATTCGTAAAATAGAGCTATCAATGAGCATGGAAAACAGTGCCTCATCCGTAACATGCTCACTATTCTATTAAGGCAGTACCTACAGTACTGCCTCAGACCGCTGACAAATGTTTGCTGTTAAAAATGTCGTATGCTTGCTATGATGAAAAAATAGCCAAAGGAGGACGGCATGACTACAAAAACTCGTATTCAGTCACGACTGAAACGCTCAAAGCGTTATGTTTTCACTCGTGACGATTTCAAAGATCTCTCAGGCTACGATCAGGTTGGTAGAGCACTTCGCGAACTGGTGAAAGAAGGGCAATTACTGAAAGTGGGTTATGGGATCTATACCAAAGCGCGGCAAAACGCGATTACCGGGAAGTTAATGCCTGCGGCACCCGGTGGTTCCGCTGCGGTGGTGATTGAAGCACTGGAACTTCTGAAAGTGGATTATCGCCTGGTAGGGGCCAGCAGTGCCTACAATAACGGTAAATCCACTCAGATCCCCGCTTCGCTGGAAATCAAAACTTCACCGCGTTTTAAGAGAATCTTGTCAGTAGGGAACAGCAAATTAAATGGATGATTTAACAAAATTATTCCCTGATGTTGCGGATGCGTTGGGGATTGAATCTGTCGCAATTGTAGAGAAAGATCATTACATCGTTGAATTGTTGCGTCTACTCGGGCCTTTGACCTTTTATACCCATCAACTGGTTTTTTCCGGAGGAACTGCGCTGTCGAAAGCGGGAATATCCTTGAACAGGATGTCAGAAGATGTGGATATCAAGTTGGTTCCTGTCGCTGATTTCTCACAACAATACTCCAGGAATCAGCGTAAAAATATCCGTAAAGATATTATTCAGGTAATTACTGAAACGATTATGGCTTCGGGTACTTTTCGTTTTGATGAAGAGCATCCTAAAGTCACTCGGGATGAATATCGTTACAATGAGATTCCAGTGCGCTACCCGCAAGTATACGCACAAGCTCCCTGCTTACGACCATTTATCAAACTGGAATTGATGGAAACGGAGTTGCTTGAAGCGCCGGAAGCTCGTGATATTCGTTCACTGATAACAGATTTGACGAACAAGGGCGAAGTGGTGGGCGCTTTTCCATGTGCCACCATCGCCAGTACACAGGCTGAAAAGCTGATTTCTATGATACGCAGAACAGCTGCAAGTGTGCGGCATCTGGAGCGTGGAGTGGATGAGTCACTGGTACGCCATATCTACGACAATTTTTGTATTGTCAGAGAAAAAGGATCTGATATCCCTGTATTAAAGCGCTTTGTACAGGAATGCATTAAGCAGGATATTGAACGTTACGGTAACCAGTACCCACAGTTCTGCGAATCTCCCATTGAAGAACTAAAAATGGGGCTGGAAGAGTTAGTGAATAATCCTGTTTATAAAGAGCGCTATCAACAATTCGTCGTGCCAATGGTGTTTGATGAACGTCTGGTCTCATGGGAAGAAGCCTGTACCTGTTTCCGCCGAACGGCATTAGATGTGCTTGATGCATAGAGCCAGGGATATGCTCGGATGTTGGTATCTTATCCGACAGTGTTTGTCCTGATTCGAGTCCCAAAACCAAGCGTGACGAAAAAAAAGCACAGATCCGTTTCAGCTTACCTATAGTTGTATTCAATTATGTTTATTCAGATTATTACCAGACATTCCTTATGAACTGGCAAGGTTAGCAATAAAAGCATAATATTAACAAGCCATTAACCATATAAAGTCACATTGGTAACATATATCTTTATTTAGGAATAAAATTAAATGTCTACAACACTACTAACCCTGGAAGAAGCCCGGCAAGTGATTGGTCATGCTTTTGTTCACGATATGCCTTTTAACCAATTATTAGGACTTGAACTAATCCGGTTTGAACAAGATTACGTAGAAATACAATTCCGTAACCAAAGTAAACTAGTAGGTAATATCGCACAAAAAATTTTACATGGCGGTGTCATTGCCTCAGTGCTGGATGTATGTGGTGGATTGGTCTGTATCGGTAACGCCTTGACCCGTCTGGTACCAGCATCACTAGAAGAATTAGAAAAACGATTATCAATAATGGGAACAATTGATTTACGCGTGGATTACCTACGGCCCGGCCGCGGTGAACTATTTACCGCCACCAGTAGCATTATCCGTAATGGCAACAAAGTTTCTGTCGCCAGAGCAGAACTACATAATGAGCAGAGAGCCCATATTGCCAGTGTAACGGCGACCTATCTGGTAGGATGACAATATAATTTTAATCGCTTGCGTAATATTCAGCCCGGTGACATATTATTTTCATGTTAACGGGCTAAAAACCCATGACACTCTTTCCACCTTTATTAGCATCAGGACGATATGAATAAGCCACAAACTACCAAAGGAGTACTGTACGCTTTCAGTGCCTGTTTTATCTGGGGAATCGCGCCAGTTTATTTTAAACATATCCAGCAAGTACCTGCTGACGAAATCCTGACCCATCGTATTATTTGGTCATTTTTCTTTATGTTGCTATTGCTAACATTAACTCGTCACTGGTCACAGGTAGCCAAGGTTTTCCGTCAACCTAAAAAAGTATTATTTCTGGCCGTAACGGCCACTGTCGTCGCCTGTAACTGGCTGATCTACATCTGGGCGGTGAACCACGGTCATATGCTGGAAGCTAGCCTGGGTTATTTTATTAGCCCATTGGTTAACGTTTTATTCGGTATGCTGTTTCTCAGTGAGCGTTTCCGACGCATGCAATGGGCTGCTGTTATTCTGGCCTTCACCGGCGTGTTAATCCAGTTATGGCAATTTGGTTCTATACCGGTCATTGGATTAAGTTTGGCCGTCACTTTTGCCCTATATGCCCTGCTGCGTAAGAAGATGAATGTTGACGCTCAAACGGGCATGACGATTGAAACACTGTGGTTACTGCCGATTGCCGCCATTTACCTATTTGGTTTTGCCAACACCCCAACTAGCGATTTGAGTAATAACTCAGCAACTCTCAATTTATTTCTGATTGCCGCAGGCATTATTACTACTGTGCCATTACTGTTATACACGGAAGCCGCTGCCCACCTGCGTCTCTCCACACTCGGATTCTTTCAGTATGTCGGCCCAACGCTGATGTTCTTGCTAGCAACCTTGGTTTATGGTGAACACATAGGCACTGACCGTCTGATTACTTTCGGCTTTATCTGGGCTGCATTGGTGCTGTTTACACTGGATGCAGTGTATACACAGCGTAGATCGCAGAGATAGTAAATTAATGAAAATAACCATCAGATTAGCCAATACCACCGAACAGATCGCACTTGAAGCTCTGCAATTACGGGCGTCTCTTATGTGGGAAGAAGATAGAGAATTATTACTAGCAAATCCCCACAT
This sequence comes from Photorhabdus hindustanensis, assembly GCF_002968995.1. Taxonomy (NCBI): domain Bacteria; kingdom Pseudomonadati; phylum Pseudomonadota; class Gammaproteobacteria; order Enterobacterales; family Morganellaceae; genus Photorhabdus; species Photorhabdus hindustanensis. The sequence continues at coordinate 66,403 of NZ_PUWT01000010.1, read as the reverse complement.
GATAGAACTGCCTATAGAGCATATTGAAGCAGGGTATGTTTATGTTGCAGAACAAGCTAGCGTAATTCTAGGGTTCAGTGTTGTATTGCCTCAATCTGATGGAAATGCTGAACTTGATGGATTATTTGTTGAACCGACCTTTTGGTATCAAGGCATTGGCGAGCAATTGGTGCAAATCGCATTGAATGATCTTCATATAAAAGGCAAAGCATCATTACAGGTGATGGCTAATCCGCAAGCAGAAGGGTTTTATATTGCCCTTGGATTTAAACACTTGGGAAAAGAATATACTCAATTAGGAACAGCAATTCGTATGATTAAATACATACGATGAGATAAACTAATTTTATTTTGTAAATTAATGCCTTTTATCGTCACATCTATTTTATCTTTAATAATCAAATACTTTTTTTCAAAAAAATATTTTGACTTAATTCATCCTGTTTTCACATTTAATATAAAATTGTAGGATTAAGGTTAATAATATTTCAATTAAAGAAATTAAAACCCAGACTACATTAAAGATAGAAAACAATAATAAAATCTTATTTTAAAACAAAAAGCAATCCAATTTATATAGCCAATCAGAGATTATATAAACCATATAGAAAAGCATCTTAGCATTAATGTTAAGATTGTTTCCACTCAATAATCAATTTTTTAAAATAAAACCCAATACTTCACAAAAACATTATTAAATCATTATCGTATTATCTCTGTTATAGCCGCTATAATACAATTATTACAGCGGCTATATATTAAAGCCAATTCTTGCGCTTAAAATAGAGATACGGTGCAAGACCGGCAGCAATCATTAAACCAATTGCGCCCGGATAACCAAATGTCCAATGTAACTCCGGCATAAATTCAAAGTTCATACCATAACTGGACGCCACCAGCGTTGGCGGCAGGAATACCACAGAGACAACCGAGAAGATTTTGATAATCCGGCTCTGCTCAATATTGATAAAACCCATTGCCGCCTGCATCAAGAAATTAACTTTCTGAAACAGGGATTCATTATGTGGCAATAGCGATTCAATATCCCGCAATATTTCACGGGCCTGCTCCAGTTGATCACCCGGCAAACGTGCTCGCCTCACCAAGAAGTTAAGCGCGCGCTGAGTGTCCATAAGACACAAGCGAACTTTCCAGCCGATATCTTCCTGTTCAGCAAGACTGGATAAGGCAATATCAAACTCATCACCCTGTTTCCCTTCCATAATGACCCGGCTCAGGGATTCCAGCACACTGTAAATATTTTCGATAACATCAGCCAACTGTTCGATCTTGGTTTCAAACAGATCCATCAGCACTTCATAAGCATTGCCATCAACTAATGTCTGATTACGAGCACGCATACGATACAATCGGAACGCAGGGAGCTCCCGCTCTCGCAATGTATAGAGACGACCATCACGAATAGTAAATGCAACTGTTGCGTTGCCAGCATGGTCTTCCGCGTCTTCAAAGTAGAAAAACGAGTGAACGTGTATCCCGTCTTCATCTTCAAAAAAACGCGCCGACGCCTCAATGTCATCCAGTTCCGGTCGGGTTGCCAGAATTTGGCCTAATTCGTTTTGAACTTGCAGCCTATCTTGCTCTGCCGGTTCAACCAAATCTACCCATAAGGAATCAGATAACTTTTCTCCCTCTTCAAATTCAAGACGGAGCAGGCGATTATTCTCTAACTTAAATGCGCTCAGCATGTATCATAAGTCTCCTTTACTCCCTACGTGATCGTAAGGCGCGAATGTTACGCTTAGAAGAAAAAGCCTGTCAACATTCAACCTGGATATTATTTCTAGACCATTTCAAGTCTGGCATAAGCAGCAACCAGCCACTTAATCCCTTCCCCTTGAAACGCGATTTGCAATCGGCTATGTTCACCACTCCCCTCCATATTGACAATGGTTCCTTCACCAAATTTAGGGTGACGAACACGTTGTCCAAGGGCATAACCGCTATCATTGGCACTGATAGGCGTGCCCAACCGACTATGGCTAACTGGACGAGATACTGTCGCTCGTAACCGAACTTCTTCAATACATTCTGACGGCAGTTCCCCAATAAAACGAGATGGCCGATGATAAACCTCTTTACCATATAAACGGCGACTTTCAGCATAAGTGATGGTCAGCTTTTCCATTGCTCGTGTCAGACCCACATAAGCCAAGCGACGTTCCTCTTCCAGACGTCCACCCTCTTCAATCGACATCTGGCTTGGGAACATGCCTTCTTCCATGCCAACAATAAATACTTGTGGGAACTCCAGTCCCTTAGCCGAATGCAATGTCATTAGTTGCACTGAATCCTGATAGGCATCAGCCTGACCTTCTCCCGATTCCAGCGCGGCATGGGAAAGAAACGCCTGCAATGGCGTCAAATCTTCATCCTCTTCCTGATAGCTAAACTGGCGAGTCGCGGTGACAAGTTCTTCAAGGTTTTCAATACGCGCCTGCGCTTTTTCACCTTTTTCCTGCTGATACATCGCTCGCAGGCCAGAATCACGGATAACCCTGTCAGTCTGAACATGCAATGGCATCTCTTCAGTTTCTGTCGATAACGCGTCAATCAGTTCAATAAAACGTTGCAAGGAAGCAGCGGCTCGCCCGGCCAGCACTTTCTCTTGCAGCAATATCTGGCAACAATCCCACAAAGTTTGCTGTCGCTCTCGCGCCGCCTGACGCACAATATCTAACGTTCTGTCACCAATACCACGAGTGGGCGTATTCACTACACGTTCAAACGCCGCGTCGTCATGACGATTGGCGATCAGACGCAAGTAAGCCAGTGCATCTTTAATTTCCTGACGTTCAAAGAATCGTTGACCACCATAAATACGGTACGGCATTGATGCCTGTAACAGCGCCTCTTCCAATACACGAGATTGAGCGTTGCTGCGGTAAAGTATGGCGCAATTTTTCAGAGCGCCCCCATTTTCAAGCCAGTTTTTTATCCGGCTAACCACATAGCGGGATTCATCCAGTTCATTGAATGCACAATAAAGGGAGATTGGTTCACCCTCTACGCCATCAGTCCACAGATTTTTACCCAAGCGATCACTGTTATTGGCAATCAATGTATTGGCAACTTTCAAAATATTACTAGTGGAACGGTAATTTTGCTCCAAACGGATAGTTTCCGCACCAGAAAAATCTTTCAGGAAACGCTGAATATTCTCAACTTGCGCACCGCGCCAACCATAAATAGATTGATCATCATCCCCGACAATCATCACTTTGCCTGTTTCCCCTGCCAACAGATGAATCCAGGCATATTGAATACTGTTAGTGTCCTGAAACTCATCCACCAGAATATTAGTAAAACGGCCACGGTAATGTTGCAGGATCTGAGGTTTATTCAGCCACAACTCATGCGCTCGCAGTAAAAGCTCGGCAAAATCCACTAACCCGGCCCGATCACAAGCCTCTTGGTAAGCTTGATAAATTTTCTGCCATGTCGCCTCAACAGGATTACCATAACTTTCAATATGCTGTGGTCGCAATCCTTCATCTTTTTTACCATTGATGTACCACATGCCTTGACGAGCCGGCCATTGTTTATCATCCAAATTCATCGCTTTGATAATGCGTTTAAGCAAACGATGCTGATCTTCGCTGTCAAGAATCTGAAAATCCTGTGGCAAATTGGCATCCAAATGATGCGCTCGTAACAAACGATGGGCCAAACCGTGGAACGTACCAATCCACATGCCGCCTTGACTGGTGCCGATCAAATTTTCAATCCGATGGCGCATCTCCGCAGCCGCTTTATTGGTGAAGGTCACGGCCATAATGGAAAATGGCGAAGCTTTCTCCACCGACAACAACCAAGCAATTCGGTGTACCAGCACTCGGGTTTTACCACTCCCCGCGCCAGCTAATACCAACATATTGGTCCGCGGAGCAGCTACAGCTTCCCGTTGTTTGTCATTCAGACTTTCGAGCAGATAGGAGACGTCCATAGTTACCATCAATTGATTAGACAGCGACCCGAGGTTGCTGTGTTTTTATACAGAATAATTTCTTGATTATATCAATGCTGTCAAAGAAGCCAAATTGTAAATCTCAATGTGAGGCAGCAGGCGGCTTTCCGTTGTCTGCAATAGCTTTTTGTTCTTAGTATTTATCCAACAAGCCTGCATACCACTACGCAGTGCCCCTGCCACATCAGTATTCAAATCATCACCGACATGTAAGATCTGCCCAAGCGGTAAATCCAGGCGATCCGCAGCCAAACGGTACATATCGCTGCAAGGTTTTGAGCGCCCGTCAGGGCCAGCTTTCAGCACAAATTTAAAATAAGGAGCCAAACCACAGGCGGCAGGTTCCGCATTACCATTAGTAATGGCGACTAGCGGCATCTGTTCAGCAAGTGCCGCCAGAGTTTTATGTGTTGATTCAGGAATATCAATCCGATTACGCCAGAGTGTGAAATGCGCCATGACATCATCGGCCCCTCGATCAGCGTCTTCACCACTAAAACCGTAATGACAAAACATCAACCTTGAACAGTGCCAACGCCATAAAGTCATGTCATGATAAATTTCAGGATATTGCTCCAATGTCAATTCACGGAAAGCATATAGATCCTGATAATTAAGATGACTAAACCTAGGATCATATTGCCGTACAAAATTCAGTACTTCCTCTTCTGCCTTATCCATGACTGGGTGATTATCATACAGAGTATCATCTAAATCAAATGTCATCGCTAACACTGGCGCAAGAGGCCGGTAAAAACGCATTACGATTTCCCCCGTTTGGCTCTGGGATGGGCTACATCATACACTTTTGTCAAATGCTGGAAATCCAAATGAGTATAGATTTGTGTGGAGGATAAGCTTGCATGGCCCAGCAATTCCTGAACTGCGCGTAAATCACCGCTGGATTCCAGAATATGAGTGGCAAAAGAGTGGCGCAATTTATGAGGATGAATATGGCTGCTCATTCCCTGGCGTATTCCCCACTGCGCAAATCGTTTTTGTACATTACGGGCTGATATCCGCCGCCCACTCTTTGAAACAAAAACAGCATTATCCTCCGGCTCGAAGAGTTCCCGCATCGCCAACCACCGATTAAGCCATTCAACCGCGGTACGTCCCAAAGGCACCTTCCGCTCTTTACTGCCTTTACCTGAAACCCATACTTCTCCACTTTCAAGATCCAGATGCTGGCAATCAAGGCCCACCAACTCCGACAAACGTAATCCAGCACCATACATCACTTCTAACATCGTCCGGTCACGCACCGATAATGGATCATTAAAATCGATATTCAGCAGTTGGTTCACTTCATCCACATCGATATTTTTCGGCAAATGACGCTTAGTTCCCGGCGTGCTGACGGTTTTACTCGGGTTAACGGAAATTTCGCCTTGAATCACCTGCCAATCAAGGAAGCTGCGCAAGGAAGATAAACGCAACGCCAAGCTCGCTGACTGTAAACCAGCCCGACGACTACGCGTTACCAACATTCTCACTTTCGCGGGATCAAGATCTTTCCATTGGCTGACGCCCATTTCTAAAACCATCTCAGCCAATGTGACAAGATGGCGACGGTAATTGATGATAGTCACTGGACTTAACCGACGCTCTACCCTGAGGTAGCGCAAAAATGCCTCAATCGGCTCCAGTAACCGGTCAATTTTCTGCATCATATGCGTTTAATCCAACGAGATAGTATATCCGGCAATAACTTAGCCAGATGCTCAAGCATGTCAGTTCCCATGCCTTCTTGATAATGTTGATGGTTCCGGCTGTTAAATATCACCATACCCAGTTCGCCCCTCATTCCCAGTAGAGAGACAGCAACCGAACCTACCTGCCGAACTTGCGGCAACAACAATAAAATTTCCGGCCCATTTAGCATACCGAGATAGTGGTTTTTATTACCAAAACGCTGAATACGGATTGGTTCAAAAGCATTGCGAGAAAGCGCTAAATTAGGTGCGTCAAGTGGTGCGCCAATATACCATTTATCATTGAAAAGACGGATGCTGGCACTATTTAACCCCATATTCTTAGCCCATGCACTTAACCGACTAAGCATGTCTTGCAAACTCTCTGCCGCAACCAAATCAATCAGTAACTTAAGCAACTGCTCAAACAGTTGTTCATTCACTCTAGCCTGTTCCATGAGCCGAGTTATATCTTCTTCCAGATAAGCAATCCGCGCTCTCTGGCGGTTCATATACCATTCAACCAAAGAAACCGTTTCTCGTACCGGGTGAGGAACCCGCATCTGTTCAACGACACATGCATTACGGATAAAGAAATTGGGGTTTTCCAGCAAATAATCCACGACAGTCTGATCATCAAGTATCTCATTGATGTTCAACTGCTCTTCTTTTTTCTCCATCTCCGATGCTCCGCAGCTCAGAATCAATTACAGATGAATTGCGCCATCATAAACATGCGTCGCCGGCCCCGTCATATAGAGCGGTTTTCCCGGCCCGTCCCAACAGATCAACAGTGAACCTCCCGGCAAATCTACCCGAACATGATTGTCGAGCAATTGCTGCTGAATGCCGACTGCTACCGCTGCGCAAGCACCACTGCCACAAGCTTGGGTTTCCCCAACACCACGTTCATAAACCCGCAAGCGGATATGACCACGGTTTAAAATTTGCATGAAACCAATATTCGCCCGTTCAGGAAATCTTTCGTGGCTTTCCAACGCTGGCCCCAAAATTTCTACTTCGGCCGTTTCCACGTCCGGCACTTGAATCACACAATGAGGATTCCCCATAGAGACAACACCACAAAGCACGGTTCTCTCTACTACCCGTAAAATATAGGTTTTTTCTGCCTTTAACGCACGAAATGGCACATGATGCGGCTCAAATTCAGGTTCCCCCATATTAACGCAAACCTGATCATCATTAGTGATGCTCAACACCATCCGTCCCGATTGCGTGCTGACTTTAATATCACGCTTATTAATTAAACCTTTAAGACGGACAAAACGGGCAAAACAACGCGCTCCATTGCCACACTGTGCAACTTCACTACCGTCAGCATTAAAAATACGATAGTGAAAATCCATATCTGGATCATAAGGCGCTTCAACAATTAACAACTGATCGAAGCCCACACCAGTATGTCTATCTGCCAAACGGCAGATTAGCTCTGGTGAGAAATAAACATTTTGGGTCACAGCATCAACGACCATAAAGTCATTACCCAGACCATGCATTTTGGAGAACTGCATATCATGCTCCACGTAAGCCGTAGTCATTGACTATCGGCTTATCTCGCTTATTTCTGAGAGGTGCTATCCACTTTCTGCCCTTGCTGCTCAGTATTCGCGGGAATCTGAGACGCAGTTGTCGCCTTCTCGGTTGATGGTTGTTCTGGAGGAAAATAGAGAGGGCCTTTTAGTCCACAGCCGGAAAGTATCAATAAGGTTATGATAGCCAGAAATCCGCGTAATTTTTTCTTCATTGCATTAATGCCTGTAATTCATACGTCAATATTCTCTATAATCGCAGTTAGACCTCGAAAAGCAAATAGGAAATGAAGATGAACGACAGTGAATTTCACCAGTTAGCTGACCAACTAATGTTTTATATCGAAGGGCAGTTGGATAATTACGATGGCAATGCTGATATCGACTGTGAAACCAATGGCGGTGTCATGACCCTCAGCTTTGATAATGACAGCAAAATTATTATCAATCGTCAGGAACCGTTTCATCAAATCTGGCTGGCAACCAAAAGCGGGGGTTATCATTTTGACTACAAAGAAGGCCAGTGGATTTGTGACCGCAGCGGCGACAATTTTTTAACCATGCTAGCACACGCCATCACCGAGCAAAGTGGCGAACAGTTCAGTTTTTCGTAATTGAACCTACCCCGCGCCGCGCTGAGGAATCCCAAAAAAATGAGACAGGCATAACATTATGCGATCTACTGACTGCGCTAACAATTTCAACAAGATCACTGCTATGCCTGTTCGTCAAGTATGCCATAATTTCTTCCGGGATGACTTAGCGCCGTTTCATCAATACCGGCAGAACACCCTGATAGATGCCACCGTCGCGCTGCTCAACGGAGCAACGCTAACACTGACCAGTATCGGGCATTTTCTGCCCGCCCGGGCCTAGGTTAAAAACAAAATTAAACGCGTAAGCCGTCTGTTGGGGAATGTGTCACTTCATGATGATATTCCCCTGATTTTTAACCGTATTATCTGGATGTTAACCCGACAACTCTCCTTGTGCGTGATTGCCGTTGACTGGAGTGGATATCCCTCTTAGCAATATCATGTGTTTCGCGCCAGTCTCATCTATGACAGACATTATATCCCTTTATTAAGCCAAATTGGCCCGTCACATAAACAGCAAGATTCACAGATACAGAAGGCATTTTTGAACACTCTGGCCGAAGCGGTCAATCCGAAATCCTTGTCATCGATGCCGACTTTCAGAGTGCCTGACTTAATCACTAGGATGGGACTTTATTGGTCATATCCGGGGACGTGTACAGTTCTGGTTACAAAAAATAGGCAATTCCTGGCTGAATATCTGGGGTCTGGTCTGGAACACTTGTCCGCGCAGAGTATACCCAGTGTCACGGGCATTTTTATCTTCATAAAAACACGCTCAGAGGACGAAAAAATAAACACACCCGTTGTCGTATCTTGCGTCAATCACAGGTAATGGTGGTCGCACTGTCGCAAAAGAGCCGTAGCTCATCTTCAGCAATACAGACGAATTTAAGCCTCGTGAAATCATGAAGTTATACAGTCGCCGAATACAGATAAAGTGAGTGCTTCGGGAATGTCTTACGATACTCTCCATCGATTTTGCTAGTGATAGCACTTGACAATGTATTAAACCATCTCGCCAAAATTTATCGAAATAGGGTTTTGATTTATCAGCACTGAGTTTGTGGGTATCCTTCAGCGCATCGCGGGGTAAATCAGTAATGAGACACAGAACGATAAAATTCTGATCGCTCTTCTCTACCATTTTCCCCATCATGAGTCACACACAAATGTGAAAGGGATGATCCACTAAACGGAATAACCTGAATCTGCCCTTCCATTTGGACGATCTGATAAAACTGCGGCAAGTTAAAGTTGATAAAACTTGATCCGTAGGTAAACCGATCATGAGATGAAGAATAAAACCGACTGACATCTCGTACCAATTCTTCCTTACTTCCTTCACAGTGAGAATAGATTTCTACCCGGTTGGTTTCATCCAGAATATAGATATTAAAACTTTTACTATCTTGCGTATTTTCGAAAAAAAATTGAATAATGCCCTCGCTGGCAAAACCATCAACTACCGCGGGCAAATGTGTCTCTTTGGTATTAATTTTCACCGGCAACCCATGCAATTTGTTATTAGAAATCGCTCCATAGAATTCCACGGCATTTTCCAATTTCTGTACAGATACATTTAGACGCTCAAAGAACAACCCCCAAGTCTGGCCGGCAATACGTAACGCTTTAAAACGACCAGGGTCCTGACGATTGCTGGATAAACGTAATTCAATACATTCAGATACCAGTTGCTGGATACGAGTTCGGATAAGCCCTCGTAAATGTTCGCTGTAACAGAACACTTCAACCGCCGCTGGCGGCGCAGCATCTTGATGCATCTTGCCCAATATGGTCTTCAACGCTTCCAGTACAGATTGTTCACCACTAAAGTGTAAGGTCCGAACTTCATTCCATGAATTACGGTAAAGTAAGTCAATACTTTCCACCAAGCACTGTTGCGATTCACCAAAACTGAATACATCAAGCTTACGGAAATCAAAATGTACAACCTGATTAGAGAACTCAGCCGTCGGATCTTTCTCCAAATTGACAATAATTGCCAAATGGCGAATTTCACACGGACTATAAAGTGCTTTCGGTGTCGGCGCTGGCAAACGGATGGGGAAATGAGCGGAAATATCATTAATCAATTCATGCAGTTTCAGTTCATCACATTGGGTGTCGCCATGATGAATATGGACACACGATTTCTCTGTTAACAAACCATTAAAGTAGGTCCACGACACCAATTTATTAAGATAACGGTTATATTCCAGAGGTTGATGACCAATAATCGATCCAATCGTCGGCGCCTGATTGTAAAGATACCAACCGCTGCGGTTCGCACGTCCTTGAGGAACATAGATAAATGTTAAATTTGTCTCTGACAGGTCTGGCGAAATTTGCGGATTAACCAGCGTTACTTTTCCTGGCAATGCTTCAAATGCAGCATAAAGTTTACGCGTCAGCACACCAATATCCTGTGGACTGGCACTGACACTCAGATTATTACGGCGGGCAAAACGGATAAGATTACGATAGCTCTGCATCATGGTATCAAGCAGTTCATTATGCGCATCACGAACTTGTTCAATTTTCCATGAGTTGCGGTTATCCAAAACATTCAACCGCTCTGGTTCCCACTTCCACTCATAGACCAGTTGAGTCAGAACCTGGCGTCGCCATCCAATGCAACCTTTATCATCCTGATTAAGAGAGAGCTTTTCACAGACTTTTAAATAAAAACATCGACGTATTAGATCTAAACGGGTCGTATCGTTAATTTCCGTCAGATAACGGGTAACACGCTCAAGCATCATACTGTATGCATCAAGGCCAAAGGAGACTATTTCACCAGCATGCAAGCGCTGTTTCATATCCATTGCCAGTAACTTACCATTGGGATATTCCCAAGAATAGGCTTCCAGTAATAAGCTTTTTAATACGGCTTTATAAGGGGAATCGATACTTTTGTAGAGTTGCCATAAGCTAGCGCCAAAATACTCTTCAGCGGATAGTTCACCCAATCCACCGAGATCAAGCCACTCATTTGGCGTCAAAACACCTTGCGCATAAAGGGATAAAACATATTCATCATAATGACGTTCTTCTTCTACGGGCACCATTTCCCATAACAAACGCTTACCCGCCATACGTACAGCGGTACGGTAAAATTCATCAAGTAATAGAATATGCTGAGTAGAACCGCAGTCCTCACCGCCGAGACTACCACTCGCATTATGGCGAAAGCGGTTTTCATCAATAAGAAAAAAGTTAACTTCAATACCAAGCGCTGCCGCCCACTGTTCAATAAGCGTACACTTACGTTGCAGCAAAAGGCGCTCATCATTATCCAGCCATGACTGATGACATACCCAGATATCTAAATCAGAACAACCGCTCTGCCCGATTGATGAGGTACTGCCCATTGAGTAAATACCGGTAATAGGCAGTTCACCATTGGCAGGCTGTTCTATGAAGTGATCTAATTTACTTTCTAAATCATTAAGATAAGATTTTTGTGCTTCATCATGCACGAAAAAACATACGCCATAGGGAACATTACCGTTAATGTAGCCTGGCATCATCGGATGATGATAATGCAGTAATACTGGCAGTAAACTGTATACCTGCTTAAATTCCGCACTCATGGCGGTAGAGGCGCGTTCTAACCTGAGTTGGTTTATCGCATCCAGTCTCTGCTTCAGTGTTTCGATATAAAGGTACAAGACGTCTCGCCCAATTGAGTTCCAGTGCCCAGATAAATCCCCCGTTTCCGGTTGTTATAGCTTGATGGAATTATTTAGAATGATTTTTACCAATTTATTACCGGAAACGTGATCAATTTAACACCTTGTCGATAAACCGTAAAGTCAGTAAAGCAATTGAATTGCGATGTCCTATCGTACGAAAAATCAAATAATACATTGTTATATATGGAAATAATCAAAAAAACCATACCGTTTATACTTTCTTATACGAAAGAAATTTTCTCCGTCCATTTTTTCAAACTAATACGCATAATACCTTGTTATCATCAACCCGATAAAAATGACTCCGTTCACTATATTTTAATTAATGATTCTTTTCATTCAGGATTCCTTAATTACAGAAATAGTTTACTGAAAAAGTTAATTCATAATTAAATCAATCTACTTTTCATTGCCATAAAAATAATTTAAAAATTAAAATTTATTTTACACTTTAACATAACCGACATATCTTCTTCTTAGCCCCTGGCTGGAAAAAAAACGGCTGAAGTGTTAAAACGAGTACTATGTTTTTCATTTATATGACGGCTGAAAATGCCTGAGAAATACAAACATCTATGTCAACTAAAACCATCCGTATCGCAACCCGGCAAAGCCCTCTGGCTATGTGGCAAGCGCTGTATGTTCAGCAAAAACTACAACAATATCATCCAGATCTGGAAGTTCAACTGGTCCCAATGGTAACCAAGGGCGATGTCATTCTGGACACGCCTCTGGCAAAAATCGGAGGAAAAGGGCTGTTTGTCAAAGAGTTAGAATTAGCTCTGCTTGAAGGCCGAGCCGATATCGCGGTCCATTCAATGAAAGATGTCCCTGTCTCTTTTCCAGAAGGGTTAGGTCTGGTCACTATTTGTGAACGTGATGATCCTCATGATGCTTTCGTCTCTGCCAAATATCATTCTCTTGATGAATTGCCAACAGGCAGCATTGTCGGCACATCAAGTTTACGCCGTCAGTGTCAACTCCGTGAATTACGTCCTGATCTGATTATCCGCGACCTTCGGGGCAATGTTGGAACCCGCCTGAGCAAGTTGGATAATGGCCACTATGATGCAATCATCCTCGCCGTCGCAGGATTGAAAAGGTTAAAACTGCATGAGCGTATCCGTACGCCATTGACGGCAGAACAATCATTACCTGCCGTTGGTCAAGGAGCGGTAGGAATTGAATGCCGCCTTGACGACCAGCAAACACAAACTCTGTTAGCACCATTAAATCACTATGATACAGAAATCTGTGTTCTTGCCGAACGGGCGATGAATACCCGGCTAGAAGGGGGCTGCCAAGTACCAATAGGTAGCTATGCCATTTGGCAGGATGGGAAAATCTGGTTACGGGCATTGGTTGGCGCTCCTGATGGTAGCGTTATGATTCGCGGTGAGAGAACGGTTTTACCAAAAGATGCTTGCCAGGCAGGAATTGAATTGGCAGAAGAGTTGTTAGAGCGGGGCGCGCGGGAAATTCTAACCGAAATTTATCGAGGAAATCCCCCCACATGAGCATTCTGGTGACTCGCCCTGCTCCTGCCGGAGAGGAACTAGTCAGAAAGTTACAGGCTGCGGGAAAAACAGCCGTCAGCGCACCCTTAATCAATATTCACCCAGGTTCAGAGCTGCCACAGCTAGCTGAGAAGCTTAACCATCTAAATACCTGTGATATGGTATTTCTATTGTCAAAAAATGCAGTTTATTATGCAAACTCACAGTTAAATAAAATTAATCTATCATGGCCCGACAAGCTGATTTATTATGCTATTGGTAGATCAACCGCTCTGGATTTTCATCAACTAACGGGTATAAATGCTATCTGGTCATCAGAGGGTGAGACCAGCGAAATCCTGCTAAAACTACCATCACTACATCAGGTTGAAAATAAACAAGCTTTGCTGCTCAGAGGAAATGGCGGACGTGAACTTATTGCCCGGACGCTGACAGAAAGAGGCGCCACAGTTAATTATTGTGAATGTTATTTCCGCCAGCCAGTAGACTACCCGGCAGCAGAATTCAGTGCCCACTGGCAAAAGTATGGAGTACAAACTTTAGTTGTAACCAGTGGCGAAATACTGCAACTGTTATATAACTTAATACCCGAAAGTGATCGAAACAGGTGGTTATTGCATTGCCGCCTGATTGTGGTAAGCGAGCGTCTTGCACATACCGCCCGGAACTTGGGCTGGCAGGATGTTAAAGTTGCAAAAAGTGCAGATAACGACGCCTTAATTCAGGCACTAGAATAAACTGACATGGGATGCCCACTATGACGGAGCAAAAACAGTCCGCCGAGACAGTTGAACAAACAAAAACTATGGTTGAAAACTCGCAACAGCCCGAAACCGAGCCTCAAAAGCAAAAACGTTCTGGCACGCTAAAAAATCTTATTGCTATTGCAATCATGCTGGCAATCGGCGGCGGTCTTTATTATTACGGACAGCAACAAAGCCATTTACTGAGTGCGGAGAACCATGAGCTACGCCAACAACTGGAATCACTGAAACAACAGCAATCACAAGATAAACAGCATATTGAAGCGCTGTTTAAAGAACAATCACAGACTTTAAGCCATTTCGCCGCACAAAATGGTCAACTGGGTAATAGCCTGCAAGAGTTACAGGCCAAAATCTCTGCGTTATCCAGCTCTGATGTAAAAAGCTGGCTACTGGCACAAGCTGATTTTCTGGTCAAAATGGCAGGCCGGAAATTATGGAATGATCAAGATATAGTCACCGCCGCAGCGCTGTTGAAAAATGCAGATGCCAGTCTCGCTGAAATGAATGATCCAAGCCTGATTGAAATCCGTCGGACAATTACACAAGATATCAGTACATTATCTGCCATTAGTCAGATTGATTTTGACGGCATTATCCTGCGAGTTAATCAGCTTTCTAACCAAATAGATAACCTGCGCCTGGCTGACAATACAACCGATGGTTCTCCAATGGACGAAGATAATGATGAATTAACCGGTACATTATCTGAATGGCGCCAGAATCTGAGCAAAAGCTGGAAGAGTTTCATGGATAATTTCATTACCATCCGTCGCCGGGATACCACAGCAGAGCCATTACTGGCGCCAAATCAAGATATCTATCTACGCGAGAATATCCGAGCCCGTCTGTTAATTGCCGCCCAAGCAATACCGCGTCATCAAGGTGAAGTTTTTAAACAGTCATTAGAAACGGTCTCAACTTGGGTTAGAGCTTACTTTGATATCAACGATCCCAACACCAAAGCATTCCTGGAAGAAATTGATTCATTAAGCCAGCAACCTGTTTCCATCACTGCGCCAGACCAACTTTCAAGCCAGCCTTTACTGGAAAAATTGATGCAAACCCGGGTTCGCAGCTTACTTTCCCAATCTTCTGAAACTAATCAGGAGGGCTAAGTTATGCTGAAAGTTCTATTACTGTTTGTGGTACTCATTGTTGGTATTGTGCTTGGCCCAATCGTTGCCGGCCATCAGGGATATGTTCTGATTCAAACCGACAATTACAACATTGAAACCAGTGTTACCGGCCTGTTCATTATATTTGTTCTTTTACAACTGGCACTTTGCCTCATTGGCTGGTGCTACCGTAGAGTTATACGCACAAGCTCACGTACCCGTGGCTGGTTCCTTGGACGCAAACGCAGCCGTGCCCATGCCCAAACAAAAGAAGCGCTGATCAAACTGGCAGAAGGCGATTTCAAACAAGTTGAGCAATTACTGACCCGTAACGCTGATCATGCAGAACAACCTGTGGTCAACTACTTACTGGCGGCTGAAGCCGCTCAACAACGCGGGGATGAATTCCGTACCAATCAATATCTGCAAC
This sequence comes from Photorhabdus hindustanensis, assembly GCF_002968995.1. Lineage (NCBI taxonomy): Bacteria > Pseudomonadati > Pseudomonadota > Gammaproteobacteria > Enterobacterales > Morganellaceae > Photorhabdus > Photorhabdus hindustanensis. Next base: position 51,048 of record NZ_PUWT01000010.1, on the reverse strand, counting down.
GGGCGGCAGAAGTCGCAGACAATAATCAGTTACCGGTGGACATTACTCGTGTACGCATTCAACTTGCGCAAGGTGAAATTCATGCAGCCCGTCATGGTGTAGACAAGCTATTAAATCAGGCTTCGCGCCATCCAGAAGTCTTACGCCTGGCTGAACAGGCTTATATGAAATCAGGAGCTTACCAGTCACTGATTGATATACTACCGGTAATGGAAAAAATTCATCTACATGATGAGTTACAAATTCACAAATTGCGCCAGCAAGCCTATATCGGCCTGATGAATCAGTACATGGCAGAACAAGGCAGCGAAGGCTTAAAACGTTGGTGGCATGATCAAAGCCGAAAAATTCGCCATGATGTGGCTTTACAAGTTGCAATATCTGAACATTTAATTGAATGTGATGACCATGAAACTGCACAAAAGATCATTTTGGAAAGTTTAAAACGTCAATACGACGAACGTTTACTTTTATTGATCCCACGCTTAAAAAGCGAAGATCCAAAGCCGATACAAAATGCGTTGGATCATCAGTTAAAACAACATGGTTCAACTCCCCTGCTAAACAGTACGCTTGGACAAGTTGCTTTGCGCCACGGAGAATGGGAAAAAGCGGTAAAAGATTTTAAAACCGCATTAGCCCAACGTCCTGATGCACATGATTATGCCTGGTTAGCAGATGCATTGGATAAACTGCGTAAACCAGAAGAAGCCGCACAAGTTCGTCGCGAAGGATTAATGCTCACTTTGAAGCGTGAGAGTAATGTAGTGAAGAGTGATCTAGTTAATAGCAATAGTGTTAACTAACACTGTAACGTCGTGATCTCTCATCCACTATTAGCAAGTCTTCATGCCGATGATTAAAAATGCCCCGCACGGGGCATTTTTCTAACCATATTTTTTGGCAAAATCTTCATCGGAAGTGCAAAGATAAATAATAAATTCAATAAATGCGATAAATACAGGGATAAATGTCCAGCAAAATAGCAGATATAAAACCCCCATACCGATTTTGCCCAGATAAAATTTATGAGCGCCAATGTAACCAAGAAAAAACGCCAACAGTGCAGCAACAATTCGGTTTTTACTACCAGAAGAATAAGCCTTTATCATTGCGCCACAATGTGGGCATGATTGTGCAGACTCATGCAACATTCGACCACAACCAAAGCATCCAATCATTTTTGACATCAGTATTTCCCTTAAGATAAGTTTAGGAACGAAGTAACCGAATTAATTTTATAGCAAAAAACTAACCATCATATTTTCAGTTGTGTTTATATTAGATAGTAATACCTAAACAGTATATAAACCTACCAAATATATCTTTTAGAAATAAAAAAAACACCTACCTTAAAAACAAAGATAGGTGTACAAATACAATCAGGTCTACAGACGGATAGTGCCTCACTCAACGTTGAGTCCGGCCGGCGATGAAAAGAAGGTTATATCTTACTCATCTGTGACATGGACAATAGGCACCGATAATCGGCTCTGCATCATCCCTGGGTTTATGAAGCATATGCAATCATAAGAAATAGGATGAGCATCTACTCCTATAATAATGCATTTAGCGTGCCAACTTTTATTCAAATGAAAGCTGCCTCGCTTCATCAGCTATTTCTCTATTTATTACAACAAGAAATCGAATCACCACAAAATCCATTTTATGCACTGTCTCTTATTTGAGACAAAACATAAGGTATTTATTATTTTCATTATAATTCAATTCGTTATAAGTCTCTTATTTGAGACAGCTAATATATCAATTGTCGTCAAAATACAAAAAATAAGAAATTTCCATATAAAACAAATAGTTATTTTCAAAAAAATAATCCACTAAATTTTCATCAGCAGAGAACAACTTGAAGGTACATGGATAGGATAAGGAAACAAAAAGTCAGAGGGACAAAAAGGGATAAAACGCAAAAAACCCTGCGTTGTGCAGGGTTCTTTTAGAATTTGGTCGGCGAGAGAGGATTCGAACCTCCGACCCACTGGTCCCAAACCAGTTGCGCTACCAAGCTGCGCTACTCGCCGAAATTTTCTGTATTTTCTATTCTTCTTTTTCTCTTTTTTATGGTGCGAAAGGGGGGACTTGAACCCCCACGTCCGTAAGGACACTAACACCTGAAGCTAGCGCGTCTACCAATTCCGCCACCCTCGCGTGTCATAAAAAAGATGGGGTGGCTAATGGGACTCGAACCCACGACAACTGGAATCACAATCCAGGGCTCTACCAACTGAGCTATAGCCACCATAACAGCTATTTACTGCTTAAATACCTAAACTACCAACAGCGTAATACATCACCGCAGCTCTTGCACGCAAATAATGGCGCGCCCGACAGGATTCGAACCTGAGACCTCTGCCTCCGGAGGGCAGCGCTCTATCCAGCTGAGCTACGGGCGCTTAACGCCGTTGCGGATGGGGATAGTACGGATTTAATGATCTACTGTCCAGTGCTTTTTTAAAGAAATGATGCGTTTGATTACACCTTGTTCATTTCGTAGATAAAGCCAGCCCTTAATTTCCCTACTCACTACCACCGTGACAGTAAATCAGTCGATCAGACCTTGAGTTTTTTACCGTTAAAAAGCTTCACCAGCCAATAAATCAGCGACACTATCAACAAAAATCCCCCACCTACCAGCAATGAGAAACGGGTATCCGGGTTAATTGCCATACCGATCAACACACAACATAAAAATGCCAATGTCAGATAATTAACATAGGGGAACAGGATAGATTTAAAACCATGTTGCTTCAGTGCTTGTTGATGATGCTGACGAAAACGCAATTGGCTCATCAGAATAACAAACCACGGCACCATTCCCGGTAACACACTGGCACTGTACACATAAACAAAAACCGCCTGCGGATTTGGGATCAAGTAATTCAAACTAGAGCCCACAATCAAACATAAGATAGTAATAGCAATACAAATTACCGGCACCCCATTCTTTGACAATTTAGTCAATGATGAAGGCAACTGACGGTTTTGCGCCAACGCATAGAGCATCCGTCCACCACTGTACATGCCGCTGTTACAGCCGGAAAGCGCAGCCGTCAATACAACAAAGTTAATCACGGCTGCCGCTGAGGTGATCCCGACTTTGGTAAATGTCATTACAAACGGGCTGCCCTGTGAACCCACTTCTGTCCACGGAAATAATGTAACGACAATAAAGATCGCGCCCACGTAGAAAATCAGGATACGCCAGAGAATATTGTTAATCGCTTTCTTCAATGTCACCTGAGGGTTCTTCGCTTCCCCCGCAGTGATACCAACCAACTCCACCCCCTGATAAGAGGCAACCACAATACAGAGCGCAAACAAAAACCCTTGCCAATCACCCGCAAAGAAACCGCCATGCGCAGTCAGATTATCTAACCCAATAGGCTGCCATTGATTACCAATACCGAAAAATATCAATCCCAAACCAATCAGGATCATGACGATAATTGTGGTCACCTTAATCATCGCAAACCAAAATTCCAGCTCGCCATAAAGACGTACCGCCGCGAGGTTAGCCAAAGCGACTAATGCCACTGCAACCAATGCTGATACCCACTGAGGAAGTTCAGGGAACCAGAACTCGGCATAAACCCCGATAGCCGTTATTTCTGATATTCCTACCGCCACCCACATAAACCAATAGCCCCAAGCGGTGAGGCATCCCCAATATGGGCTGAGATATTTATGACCAAAAGAAGCGAAAGAACCCGTGACAGGTTCAAGAAACAGCATTTCTCCCATCGATCGCATAATGAAAAAAACAAAAATTCCGGCAATAATATAAGCCAGCAAAACGGAAGGGCCAGCCCATTTCAGTGTACTGGCCGAGCCCATAAACAGACCGACACCAATTGTGCCGCCTAATGCGATCAGCTCTATATGACGGGCTTCTAAGCCCCGTTGCAAGCTATGTTGTTGATCTGCCATAAATTCCCTGTCCATTGTTATATGTTGTAATGTGTAAATAAAAACGCACAAGACTGATGTTAATCAGCCATAAAAAGGTCAGGGATCAAAACATGTTTTTCCACTGAGTGGAATAAAAAATTATCCAATAATTAACTACAAATAGTGAAAACCCGGCAGGATCAAACTGTTAGATAAATATTGTGGAATAAATTCATTGTATCGACTGACGAAAGCATCACCTGTCGAAAATTCACACAACAGGCAAGAAGCGGATTTACAGACGACCACTGTAATAATACCCAAGAAATTTCAGTAATTTAAACTGGCGACGAATACGGCTCGGTTGTGATAACAGACGATAAAGCCATTCAAGCCCCAAATTCTGCCATGCTTTTGGCGCACGTTTTACATGGCCGGTAAATACGTCATAAGTACCGCCAACTCCCATATACAACGCATCCGAATGAATTTTTCGACAGTCACGCATAAAAACTTCCTGTTTAGGCGATCCCATTGCAACTGTCACAATCGCCGCACCGCTGGCATGAATCCGTTCAAAAACAGCATTACGTTCTTCTGGCGTGAAATAACCGTTCTGACTGCCAACAATATTGACGTTCCACTGTGCTCGCAGTTTACTTTCCGTCTGTTCCAATATCTCTGGTTTACCTCCAACCAGAAAAATAGGCGTGCCTTCTTTGCCGGCACGCTCCATGATGGCTTCCCATAAATCAGCGCCCGCTACACGAGAAATTTCAGCACCCGGGTATTTACGGCGAATAGCACGTACAATACTGATACCATCAGCATACAGATATTCTGCGTCACTCAGCAGTGTACTTAAAGATTGATCTTCCTCTGCCGTCAGAACTTTTTCCGCATTAATCGCAACTAAAGTACCCGTTTTTACCTGTCCGCGTTGAAAAATATGGTCAAGAAAGTGCGCCATATCGCGGAAGCCCCAAATATTCAAACCACGAATACTGTATTTAGGAATATTGTTTAGCTCCATTTTCTTTCCTCACATTGCAGCGGACGTTTTTGTGATACAACCAAGTTGCTAGTCAGATACTTTTTAATCAGCCCCGCACTCTCAAATAACCAGTACAACAACTTAGCAATTACCAGACATAAGCCAAAAATAATACAGAAAAACACCACACGGGAAACAAATGAATCCACTCCTTCGCGAGCTAACACAATCATGTTGAAGATCGCGCCAAAGCAAAATGCCTGCAAGATAGCGGCCTTATAACGATTAGTCTCCTGTTTTCCTAATTCATAAATCCAGTCAAACCACTTAATTATCAATCCAACAACAATCGCACCAACCGGAATAAACAACACGCCCCCCATCACAACCAGAGAGCCTATCAGAGTCGGGGAGATTGCCAGACCAGAGTGGTTATCCAGTACTTCCCAAGTAAAATAATTCGCAGAATTCAACACAGCATCAGGTCGTCCTGGCCAAAGCCAACTTGGAATAAAGACATAGAAATCACGGATAATAGGCGCTAACCCCTGAAAATCAATTTTGTCGTAGTTATTCAGCAGTAACGCAAAATTTTCCCACGGTGAGAAAGTATCCCTTGTCAGGTAGAGGAAAGTATAAAATGCTTCTGCACCACTGACATCCAAACTATAACGTTTGAGCGCCAACCAAAACATGCCAACAATCCCTATTGCGCCCGCCGTTACCAACATCCACAAGGTTATCCAGCCACGCACAATACCAATAAACAGAAACAACGCGAACGCAATAATAATATTAGCCCGTGTTCCGCCAACAATGACATAAGTTAGTATCCCAAAAGCAACTGTGCTCATCAGAAAGAACAGCCAACGTAACTGTGTCGGCTTCAAGAAATAGACCACCAACATGGCAGGAATAAAGAAGTAAAAGAACCGTTTTAGGGCAACACCGGAAACCTGACTGGAAAAAATTTGACTGTACGACTGTAACTTAAACAGTAGAAAACCATTTTGCATAAAGAACAGCCCCACTGTCACCACCGCAACTGATGCCAGTAGTAACCATGTAAAGTTAGTTTCTACCCGGTTCATGGTAAATACCGGTGCTTTAGGCTGTATAGACGGCTTTCTTAGCCGTGTTTTATAACTGACGTAATAAATACCATAAAAACAGGTCGAAGCCAGTAGAGCATGTAGTAAGGCATCGACAGGCACCACTGCAACATCAAATTGGAAAACTAACAGACACGTCAGCGGGAAGCCAAAATAGAATGTCAGCAAATAAAGCAATGAGAAGAATATATTAAAATTAAAACGTACACGCCGGAATTCCTGATAAGTCAACGTCAGGATGAAAACCAGTGATATCAAGTAAACAACAAATAATCCGCCAAACTGCGTTAAAGTCATTGCTGCTCTCCCGCCGCTTTCGCTAGCGCCTGCCGCCAACCATCAATAAAGTTCGGGCTAAAGAAAGCTATCGCGTTTCTGTCTAAAGAGAGCATCTGCCGTTGCGCTTCCGCAATCAGTTGGTTATCTAAAGGATCACCAGCGAAAAACACCGGCACTTGCTGTTCTGTCAAATCTTGCCAAAAAAGATTCTGGCGACTAAGTACAAACGGCACACCAAATTGTATCAACAGACAAATTGTTCCAATTCCCTGCTGGCGATTAAACATGAAATACCCTAAATCACAACGGCGCAGTAATGCCAGATAATCATCAAACGCCATATTTTGCTTAATAATGTTCAAATTTTCTGGCCGAAACAGCGATAAAGCAGCCTGTTCAACCTGATTAATATAAACCTGATTGTTTTCGGGATAACCCATTGGGATAATGATTCGTACCTTATCGCCAAACTGTTTATGAATAGTTTTCAATGCCGTAATATGGCGGTTCGATCGATCACCGGAATTCCCCAACAAAATGGTCATTTTGCCATCTTCAACAGGTATTCTTTCTGCAATTGTCAAAGCAGGTTCCATTCTGGTTGGAAAATAGAGCAATGATGTCGGTACGTTTGGATGATGCTGAGAATAAAAATCGAGATCTCCACGAACCGCAAATACATGCCCTACCCGGCGCTGTGCCAGACGACGCAAGAAATAGAATAGACGGAATTTTAACTGACTGGAGTCTTCATACAGATCCGCACCCCAAGCATGCCACCAAAACTGATTATGTTTGATTTTTCCTGACAACAGCGCCAACCACAAGCTCACATTAAATTGGCCATGAAAAAAAAAACCGGCAATCTCTATCTGAACGGGCTTGAGCAATAACAGCTTGTGCCAGAGATTTTTTACTGTCGAAGAATGCCATATCCAATGCCGGGCAATCATCCAATAAAGCACGATTCCTGGTCACCACCATAAACTTCGGTTTGGCTAAAAAACCAATTTCTTGTGCTAAGACGTCATTAAAAAAGCGCAATACTGTTCGATTGTGATGTGGAATATCAGATCCCAAAACGTGAATTAGGGTTGTCATGCTCGCCTACGATAAATAAGAAATGCACCACAACAAAGGGTGAAATAAATAATGTAAGTTGCCATATAGGCTTGTGCTGCACCTAATGCTCCGTTTACAGGAATGAGCCAATGGGCAAAACCAGTAAGCAGTAAAAACTGACTCACTTCTGTCAACACATAAAAACGCAATGCAGCCTTGGCAATCACCAGATAGCCAAAAACATAAGCGCCCACTTTCAGAACATCACCCACCAACTGCCAGGCAAAGAGATCACGCATAGCAGTAAATTTGTCAGAAAACAGTAACCAAATGGCAAAATCACGCAACAGCCATACAGTAAAACTTGCAACCGCCACAGCAGGCAAAACAAATTTCAGCGCCTTAATTATCTCATTTGATATTTCGCTCTTACCCTGCAATCGTGAAAGCGTCGGCAACAGATAAACAGTAAAAGATGCTGTGATAAATTGCAGGTAAGCATCGGAAATACTGCTTACACCTTGCCAGATCCCTACATCGTGCCAACTATAATGCTCTGCCAGCAGATTTCGCATCATAATGTAGGCAACCGGTAAAGTAATAGAAGTCAACAGAGCCATAAGGGTAAATTTGCCAAGCTGACCAGCCAATACTTTATCCCACATGGGTTTAAAACTTGAAATCGATACCGCTTTGAGACGCCAAACCATCAATCCCGCAGGAAATATAATTAATGCAGGCACTAAAGCCAAACCCGCCAAGGCACCTTCATACCCACCAAGGACAAAACAGAGATAATAGGCCATCACGCCAATCACACTACCTAAAATAATTGCCAGCGCATTCCTCTGAGCATCTCTGTATCCTTTCAAAATAGCCAAGAAATAGTTGGCAAAAGCAATCCCCATTTGAATAAAGGCAAGTGCCTGCACAACGGGCTCATAATCTTGATGACCAAACAACCCAATACTGATAGCACCGCTAAACAGCAAAAAAATCACCGCCAACAGCGTGGAAAACCCAAGAATAATGGTTGAAGATGTTCCCAGTACCGTGCGCAATCTTTCCGGCTGCTGCTGATATTCAGCAACATATTTAGTCACACCATTAAAAATACCGGCACCAGCCAACACCCCAAGCACAGTGATAAGCTGGCGGAAATTACCCGCCTGCCCAACCCCACTGGGGCCAAAAGCAACCGCCAGTAATTTAACGATCAAAAGCCCCACACCGATTTTTATCAGCGTGGAGCCCGCAGTCCATATTGATGCTTTAGCTAACGACATATCAGGCGAAGTATTCCCGAATATGTTTGATGACAATCTGCTGTTCAGCGTCTGTTATGTTGTAAAACATCGGTAAACGCACCAGACGATCACTTTCGCAGGTAGTAAAACGATCTTCCCCGTGGAAGCGGCCAAATTTTTCACCACCGGGGCTGGTATGCAGAGAAACATAATGGAATACCGTTAGTACACCCGCGTCTTTCATATAGCTATTGAATGCTGAGCGTTCTTCAACATCTTTCAGCTTGATATAGAACATATGGGCATTATGCTCCAACCCTTCCGGTATTACAGGCAACGTCAGGAGACCAGCATCAGCCAGCGGTTTTAATGCTTGATAATAGGTATCCCACAAGGCAAGGCGACGTTCATTGATTGTCTCAACTTTCTCTAATTGCGCCCACAAATAAGCAGCCTGAAGCTCCGACATCAGATAACTCGAACCGATATCGCGCCAGGTATATTTATCAACTTGGCCACGGAAAAACTGGCTACGATTAGTCCCTTTTTCGCGAACAATTTCTGCACGGGAAATCAGTGATTGATCATTGATAAGCGCAGCACCACCTTCACCACCAGAAGAGTAGTTTTTTGTTTCGTGGAAACTATAGCAACCAATGTGTCCGATAGTTCCCAGTGCACGCCCTTTATAAGTAGACATTACCCCCTGCGCAGCATCTTCCACGACAAACAGATTATATTTCTCTGCCAGAGCCATAATGGTATCCATTTCACAGGCCACACCGGCGTAATGCACTGGAACAATCACGCGTGTTCTAGCTGTAATTGCTGCTTCGATTTTGGTTTCATCAATATTCATGGTATCCGGGCGGATATCCACAAATACAATGGTTGCCCCACGCAGTACAAACGCGTTAGAACTGGAAACGAAAGTGAAACTCGGCATAATAACTTCATCACCGGGTTGGATATTCAGCAAAATAGCCGCCATTTCCAGTGCAGCGGTACAAGATGGTGTTAATAGAACTTTCGGACAATTGAAATGTTGTTCCATCCACTCTTCACAACGTTTGGTGAAACCACCATCCCCGCAAAGCTTACCGCTCTCCATTGCTTGCTTCATGTAATCTAATTCAGTGCCAACTACTGGTGGTTTGTTAAATGGAATCATTTCATCCCCTATATAACCAATACGCGGTGCTTTCAACAAACGCACCACTGCGTGTATAAAGGCGCAAAGCAGCAATGTTGCTGGTTTGTGTCGCAATCCTTAACTGCCGTATTTGGTGGCGTTGACACCACTGCTGCGCCGCCAACATCAATTTTGAGCCAATCCCACGGCCAATATTTCCTGGGAATACAGCCAGTAAACCCATACGAGCCTCTCCTGCCCCAATATCCCGTAAAGTAACAAATCCTGCGGGTTGCCCATTATCTCCGTTTACCAGCAAACATTGATGATCAAATGTCCCCAATACCGCTTTTTCAACCCAAGTCGCGTAGAAACGACCACTATCCTGTGGTTGATACCACGGGGTTCGGAAACGACTTAAAGGAAATACGTTGGACGCCACCTCTTTCAACATCGGGATATCTCGCCGCTCAGCCGAAAGTAGATTACTTTCAGAGTTGTCTTTAGCATTTTCTATGCCAATCATTAAGGAAAAGTCTACTTCCCCTTCCACTAGCGAAAAGCCCAACGCGGATAAGCCATCAATAAGATCCAATCGCTGTGCAGGTACTTTAGCTTGCACTAAAGTATACTGATCTAACTGAGATGAGGTTAGCAGACCGGCATCAGGTGTGAAATCAAGGCGAGCGGTGGACAACCCAAAATAGTGGCTATCCCACTCTAATGGTTCAATATTGGCGCGCACGGACATGGAGCAGATCCAGCAGATATTGACCATAGCCAGTTTTTGACAAGGATTTTACTGTTTCTCTTAACTGTACATCATCCAGCCAACCATTACGCCAAGCGATCTCTTCAAGACAGGCGATCTTAAAGCCCTGACGTTTCTCAACGGTCTGTACAAAAGTGCTGGCCTCAATCAGGCTGTCATGAGTGCCAGTATCCAACCAGGCAAAACCACGCCCTAACAACTCAATGTTTAGTTCGCCACGTTCCAAATACATCTGGTTAATACTGGTAATCTCTAGTTCACCTCTGGCAGAAGGCTTGACCTGCTTAGCAAAATCTACTACTTGATTATCGTAGAAATAGAGCCCCGTTACCGCCCAGTTGGATTTTGGCTTTTCTGGTTTTTCCTCAATAGAAAGAACGCGGAACGCGTCATCAAATTCCACCACCCCAAATCGCTCAGGATCCATCACTTGATAACCAAAAACAGTCGCCCCTTTTCCACGAGACACAACCTTCCTCAATTTTGGGCTGAACCCTTGTCCAAAGTAGATATTGTCTCCCAATACCAAGCAGCAAGGCCCGCCGTTGATGAACTCCTCACCAATCAAAAATGCCTGAGCTAAACCATCCGGTGATGGCTGTTCTTTATAGCTTAAGTGAATACCAAATCTGTCGCCATCACCTAATAGTCGGCGGAAAGAAGGTAAATCTTCTGGCGTAGAGATAATCAAAATATCACGTATCCCTGCTAGCATGAGTACTGACAAAGGATAGTAAATCATCGGCTTATCATAAATTGGCAGTAATTGTTTGGAAACACCCTGTGTTATCGGATGCAACCGGGTTCCTGATCCACCTGCCAGAATGATCCCTTTCATATTTACTGCCCCCATCGTCATTCAGTTTTTACCTAATCCAAGGCGTTCACCAGCATAAGAGCCGTCTTGAACTTTACGCCACCAGTTTTCATTTTCTAAATACCATTGAACTGTTTTGCGAATACCTGATTCAAATGTCTCTTGTGGCCTCCAGCCTAGCTCACGCTCAACTTTTGCCGCATCAATGGCATAACGCATATCATGGCCTGGACGATCCGCAACATAAGTAATCAAGTCTCGATAATAAGCAATGCCCGCTGGTTTCTCAGGACAAAATTCTTCCAACAGCTCACAAATCGCACAAACCACATCAATATTTTTGCGTTCATTATGACCACCAATATTGTAGGTTTTACCCGGTTCAGCTTCTGTCACAACCAAATAGAGTGCTCTGGCATGGTCTTCCACATACAACCAATCGCGAATTTGTTTCCCTTCACCATATACCGGTAAAGATTTTCCTGCTAATGCATTTAAGATCATCAGTGGGATCAATTTTTCCGGGAAATGATAAGGACCATAGTTATTAGAACAATTGGTGATAATGACCGGTAAACCATAAGTCCGGTGCCATGCTTTTACCAGATGATCGCTGGACGCTTTGGACGCCGAATATGGACTACTTGGCGCATAAGGTGTTGTTTCGGTAAAAAAGCCCTCTTCATCATGTAAATCACCATACACTTCATCTGTTGAAATGTGGTGAAAACGGAAAACAGCCTGTTTCTCTTCACTGAGTTTCTGCCAGAAAGCACGCGCAGCTTCCAACAAAGTATAAGTACCCACAATGTTGGTTTCGATAAATGCCGCCGGGCCATCAATAGAGCGATCCACATGGCTTTCTGCCGCCAGATGCATCACACAATCCGGCTGATATTGCTCAAAAACTCGATCCAGCGCTCCACGTTGACAAATATCAACCTGTTCAAACGCATAACGAGAGCTATCTGCAACTGGGGCAAGAGACGCCAGATTACCGGCGTAAGTCAGACTATCAACCACAACCACGCTGTCTTCTGTATTATCAATGATATGCCGCACAACCGCGGAACCAATAAAACCCGCACCACCTGTGATTAGAATACGTCTCAACGCCAGACTCCTTTTGTATCCACAATCCACTTCTGTTTAATTTCATGACTGTTTACAGCTTTAAACTGATTATGATCCACCAGCATCAACAGGATATCTGCTTCTTCCAGCGCCTTTTCCAGATTAACTAATCGAGTTATTTCCTTCAAGGAAGCAGGTAATTCATGAACATGAGGTTCTACAGCCAGCGTTTCACCTGCATGCCATTGCGCAATCATATCGGTGATATGCACCGCTGGGCTCTCACGCAAATCGTCAATATTTGGTTTAAACGCCAAACCAAAACAGGCAATTTTCACTTCGCTTGCGCGTTTTCCACTTTCAGCTAAACAATCCGCAACAGCCGCTTTCACTTGATCCACAACCCACAATGGTTTGTCATCATTAACCATACGTGCTGTATGAATAAGACGTGATTGTTTCGGGTTTTGAGAAACAATAAACCACGGATCAACTGCAATACAATGACCACCCACGCCAGGACCTGGTTGGAGAATATTTACACGCGGGTGACGATTTGCCAAGCTGATCAGTTCCCACACGTTGATCCCTTGATCAGCACAAATCAGGGAAAGTTCGTTGGCGAATGCAATGTTTACATCTCGGAAACTGTTTTCTGTCAGCTTACACATTTCTGCCGTTCTTGAATTAGTGACAACACATTCACCTTCAAGGAAAATTTTATACAGCTCGCTGGCTCTGGCCGAAGATTTTGACGTCATACCGCCAACAACGCGGTCATTCTTAATTAATTCAACCATAACTTGTCCTGGTAACACACGTTCAGGACAGTAAGCGATATCAATATCAGACTCCTCTCCAACCTGTTGTGGGAAAGTTAAATCAGGACGCGCTGCTGCCAGCCATTCCGCCATCTGCTCCGTCGCGCCTACTGGTGAGGTAGATTCCAGAATAACCAGATCACCTTTTTTCAGCACCGGAGCTACAGATTCGGCTGCGGAACGTACATACGTCATATCCGGCTCATGATCGCCTTTAAAAGGCGTCGGAACAGCTATCAGAAAAGCATCTGCGGGTAACGGAGCAATCACGGCTTTCAGGTAACCGCCTTCTACGGCAACTTTCACCACTTTGTCTAGATCCGGTTCTACAATATGAATTGCACCACGGTTGATGGTTTCTACTGTATGCTGATTAACATCCACGCCAATGACTTTCTTATTGCGGGATGCAAACGCTGCCGCCGTTGGCAAACCAATATAACCAAGACCAATAACAGAAATAGTTTCAAAGCTCATAGTGTCACCTGATTTTTTTCAAAGCGTCGAGAATACGTCGACAGGCATCGCCATCCCCATAAGGATTATGAGCGCGGCTCATTTGCTGATAGGCAGCATCGTCTGTCAACAATCGAGTCACCTCTTCCACGATAGTTTTTGTTTCTGTTCCTACCAAACGTACCGTTCCAGCATCAACCGCCTCTGGCCGTTCAGTCGTGTTACGCATCACTAACACCGGTTTTCCTAAAGAAGGGGCTTCTTCCTGAATACCACCGGAATCTGTCAGGATCATATAGGCATGGTTCATTAGATAAACAAATGGCAAATAATCCTGCGGTTCGATGAGAATAATGTTATCAACATCATGCAAAATGCGTTTTACTGGCTCACTGACATTCGGGTTTAAATGAACCGGATAGACGACTTGCACATCTGGATGAGCGCGGGCTATCTGTGCCAAAGCTTCACAAATTCGCTCAAATCCGCCACCAAAACTCTCACGACGATGCCCCGTCACTAGGATCATTTTTTTATTAGTATCAATAAATGGGTAGTGCTTCGCTAGCTTACTTCGCATTGCCTCATCATTCATTATTCGATCACGTACCCACAGCAATGCATCAATCACTGTATTTCCGGTAACAAAAACTCGATTATCTGTAATTGATTCTTTCTGTAAATTCTTACGAGAGTTTTCCGTCGGAGCAAAATGATACATTGCCAGATGTCCAGCAATCTTACGGTTCGCCTCTTCCGGCCAAGGGGAATAAAGATCACCCGTTCTTAATCCAGCTTCAATGTGACCAACAGGGATACGTTGGTAGAACGCAGCCAAACTGGTTGCCATCGTTGTTGTCGTATCTCCGTGAACCAATACAACATCAGGCTTAAATTCTGCTAAAACAGGCTTTAATCCTGCCAAAATACGACAAGTAATATCCGTTAGATCTTGCCCTGATTTCATAATATTGAGATCAAAATCGGGAGTGATCTCAAAAAGGTGTAACACCTGATCCAACATTTCCCGATGTTGGGCGGTGACACATACTTTCGCTTCGAAGGCTTCATCCTTTGCCAATGCGTGTACTAGCGGAGCCATCTTAATGGCCTCCGGCCGAGTACCAAACACAGTCAACACTTTCACAGTGACTCTCTTATAGTCAGTAACTTGCAGATTTTCCTGCAAACAATACTCTTAATGCTATTTACTCCTGCTGCTGGAGTTGCAGAAGATATCCCTTCAGAAATAGTTATTTCTAATAATTATCTGATTATTTACGCGAACATTTAACCAACGCCACGCCGGCACCCACTAAAGCACCAACTGCCCCCCACATGATCATCAAGAACATTCTACGAGGACTATCTCTGGTAATCGGCTCCTCTGGTGTTCTCAAATAGCGGTAAGCCTGGAATTGATCCTGCGTCGGAAGAACATCCAATGCTGCTAACATTGCAATATTCTGGTCATAGTCCACATTATACTTAGGCCCTATTGCTCCTAAAGTCTCAAGTTGAGCCTGTAACAACGGCGCCCCTAACATAAACATTTTTGAATCGGGCAACTGATCCACCGGCATATCCGTTTGATTGCGCCGAATCCCTTGTTTTTCCGCAATTTTCAAGGATTGCTGTAATACATTCATTTCGCGGTCATAAAGCGCTTTAGCGACCATTTTCTGGCGCTTAACCAGTGCATCCACAGATTGGGCACGGGTAACCCATGCACCTTTTACTTCATCATTTAAATGAGTACTGGCACGACTATTGGCAAAAGCAATGTACTGGCGCAGGAGTTGATTTGCTTGTCCAGAAGACTCAGCGGTCAATTTAATGCTGTCATTCAGCACTTTTTTATCATCATGGGGAATAAACTGAATATTATTGACTAATTCATCTAATAAAGCCGCATCAGCTCTGGCATCGCCCTCCTGCTGCTGCTTGTAATAATCAGATTTCAACCAGAATTCACGGCGAGTATCATATGCTGCAATCTGGGTGATGAACTCCTTATAGGCTTCTTCTGAAATAGACGGTAACTGAGTTTCCGGTGAAATGTTAATGTGAGTATCCAGATTGCGCAAAAATTGCTGCTGGGAGTAATAACTCCCCAACTGATTAGTCGTAGGCAGATCCGTGATTGCTGTGGCACTCCATTTTTGCTGCATCAAATAAGATGCTCCTAGCGCCGCGGTTGCGAAAATTATTGCCAGTACAACAATCCATATCTTTCCACGCCATAGCGCACTGCACAAGGCTCTAATATCCAGCTCATGCTCCAGAGCTTGTTCATCCTGAATAGATTTCGTTTCTGATTTTATCACTGCACAGAACCTCTGCTGATAATAGATGTTTAATGGTTAGCTGAACGGCGCATACGACGCTTTTGCCGTTTAATAAAACGAGCTACCTTCCATACACGCTTGAGGCAATAGCCATACAACACAAATGCAAGCAAGAACAGTGCCAACATTACCCAATCAGGAACAAATTCCAGCCATTCTCCGGTAATTCCGATAGCGGCTAATAAAGCGGCAGCAACAGTGATTAAAATAAAAGCCTGACGAGATGAGAATCCAGACCGCATAATTAGGTGGTGAATATGTTGCCTGTCAGGAGAAAATGGGCTCATCCCTTTCCGTAGCCGACGGTACATAATCGCAACCATATCCATTAATGGAACGGCAACAACCCACAACGCAGTAACTGGATTAACAGGATGTTCATTTCCCTGAGTAGATTCAATGAGCAACCAGATAATGGTAAAACCAATCAGTGTACTGCCCGCATCCCCCATAAACACTTTGAAGCGTTGGCTTAATAAACCAAGATTAAGAACAACATAAGGGAGAATGGCAGCAATAAATGCAAAACACCATAATGCTAGTGCCGTATTACCACTTTGATACAGCAAGATCCCCAAAGCACCGAAGGAGACACAGGATAATCCGCCTAATAATCCATCTATCCCATCAACCATATTGAATGCATTGATAGCAGCCCAGACAGCAAATAGTGTCACAACATAACTAAACGGTCCAAGTGTCATGTCCCAAGGGCCGAAAGCATAACCAAGACTATCTAATTTCAGGCCAGCAAAATACATCATCGCAATACCAACCAGAGCTTGGATGGTTGCTCGGACCTTAACGCTGATATCAAAACGGTCATCCAATGCGCCGACAAATACCAGTAAAGTGGCACAAATTAAATACAGCCACTTATGAGGTATAAACTCGTTTGTTATAACAAAAGTAAAACAGATCCCAGCAAATACCGAAATCCCACCCACCAGAGGTACTAATCCCTGATGATGCTTACGATAATTAGGTCTATCAACGAGGCCAATCTTCTTTCCTACAATACGCGCCATAAATAAAAACGCAAACGAAAACAGGAAAATGCAAAAAACTTCGATACTCATACTGGGAATATTCACGATAAAAACTCTCCGTGAAAAACAAATATAGCCTGGTTATTTATTATCCACAGGTACATGGTTTTTCTGGCCAGGAACCAACTTCATAAATTCTTCGCTTCGTGAGGGTATTCTTCTTTGATTTATTCACTGTAGAAAAATTAATAACCTTTACATCTATGTATGACACTATTGGGAAGCAATAATTATGCAAAATACATGCCATATATAGTGTTATAACAGTATGGCGGATACAAAAAACGCCACGAAACTGTGGCGCTGATTAAAATGATCATGAACTGAGTTAAAAACTATGAACGTTTCATCATGTCAAAGAAATCGTCATTCGTTTTACTCATAGCCAGTTTGTTGATAAGGAATTCCATCGCATCAATTTCTCCCATCGGATGAATAATTTTGCGCAGAATCCACATTTTTTGTAGCTCTTCAGAGGTGGTGAGTAGCTCTTCTTTACGTGTACCAGAACGGTTGTAATCGATAGCTGGGAAAACGCGTTTTTCAGCAATTTTACGGGAGAGATGCAGTTCCATGTTACCTGTACCTTTGAACTCTTCGTAAATCACTTCATCCATCTTGGAGCCCGTATCCACCAACGCAGTCGCAATAATGGTCAGGCTTCCGCCCTCTTCCACATTACGCGCCGCACCGAAGAAACGTTTCGGACGATGTAACGCATTAGCATCCACACCACCAGTCAATACCTTACCGGATGCAGGGACAACAGTGTTATAAGCACGTGCTAAGCGAGTAATAGAGTCAAGCAGGATAATCACGTCTTTTTTGTGTTCAACCAGACGTTTTGCTTTCTCAATAACCATCTCCGCCACCTGAACATGGCGAGAAGCTGGCTCATCAAAAGTAGAAGCAATAACCTCACCTTTTACCAGACGTTGCATTTCAGTAACTTCTTCTGGACGTTCATCAATCAGAAGTACCATCAATACACAATCTGGATGATTGTGAGCAATATTAGCAGCAATATTTTGCAGCAACATCGTCTTACCCGCTTTTGGTGGCGCGACGATTAGACCACGTTGTCCACGGCCAATCGGCGCCGCCAGATCCAGAACACGAGCAGTCAAGTCCTCAGTGGAACCATTACCACGCTCCATACGCAAACGGCTATTAGCATGCAGAGGGGTTAAGTTTTCAAAAAGAATTTTACTGCGGGCATTTTCTGGTTTGTCAAAATTAACTTCGTTAACCTTCAACAGGGCAAAATAGCGTTCACCTTCTTTAGGTGGACGGATTTTACCTGAAATTGTGTCACCAGTACGGAGGTTAAAACGACGGATTTGGCTAGGAGAAACGTAGATATCATCGGGGCCGGCAAGGTAGGAACTATCTGCTGAACGGAGGAATCCAAATCCATCCTGCAATATCTCCAGCACGCCATCACCGAAGATATCTTCTCCGCTTTTCGCATGCTGCTTAAGGATAGAGAAGATAATATCTTGTTTACGCATACGGGCTAGATTTTCCAGCCCCATATTTTCGCCGAGTGTAATCAGTTCAGATACCGGCGTATTCTTTAATTCGGTAAGATTCATAATGGTGGGTTCTTAAACTCGGGGTATATCTCGAACTATGAACGTGAATAGTATGGCAGCGTCATCGATCGGTGCCTGTTTATTTTGTACAAAAAACAAATCAGACCTTTAATACGTTATTCATATAAAAAGGTAATAATTTGAAGTACTAAGATTGAGCTCAAATAAGACTGACAGGCTGTCAAAAACGCTGTTGAGATAATGCTGAAACATTACTGATTTCGATAAAAACTATCTCAACGTAACGAGCTATACGCCAGATTATTCCCGTATAACCCATTGGATATTTTAGACTATCCAGAGATAACAGACTTATCAGACACTACAGATTATTCAGTATGCAACATACTTCTAACATGATGTATGTGATACAAGCAGTGGCGCTAACTTATCACGCTTCTTTACGGACGTCTAGCGGTCAATGAAAGAAATAATAATATACGCTAAACGCCCGGTATTAATGTGAGCTCACTTCAATCAGAGATTAGTATCCAAAAATTCTTTCAATTGAGTCTTTGACAATGCTCCCACTTTAGTAGCAGCAACCTGACCATCTTTGAACAGCAACAGTGTAGGAATACCACGGATACCATACTTAGGAGCCGTTGCCGGGTTGTCATCAATGTTCAATTTAGCAATAGTCAGTTTGCCTGAATATTCTGGGGCAATTTCATCCAAGATAGGTGCAATCATTTTACATGGCCCACACCAGGCAGCCCAAAAATCGACAAGAACTGGACCTTCTGCGTTAAGAACATCAGTATCAAAGCTAGTATCACTCAAATGAATAATTTTTTCGCTCATTTTTTACTCCAAAGAATAATTTTTTACCATGCTAGTGTAACATTACTGATATAAGGTTGCCTTTATTTCAGTGGATACACTTTCGTAAGACAATGGTTAACTGATATTCTACCACACTATGAGTAAAACACACTTGACAGAAAAGAAGTTTTCCGACTTCGCCTTGCACCCCAAGGTTATAGAAGCTCTTGATAATAAGGGTTTTTCTAATTGTACACCGATACAAGCATTGACATTGCCTTTCACTGTCGAAGGTCGTGATGTCGCGGGGCAAGCGCAAACCGGTACGGGGAAGACGCTAGCATTTTTAGCGTCTGCTTTTCATTATTTACTGACTCATCCCGCAGCGGAGGAGCGTCAAACCAATCAGCCAAGAGCGCTGATTATGGCTCCTACCCGCGAACTTGCTGTACAGATTTACTCAGATGCAGAAAATCTGGCACAGGTAACGGGTTTAAAGATGGGTCTTGCCTACGGCGGCGATGGTTACGACAAGCAGCTAAAAGTGCTGGAATCTGGTGTTGACATTGTTATCGGCACTACCGGACGTCTGATCGACTATACCAAACAGGGGCACATTAATCTGAATGCGGTTCAAGTTGTGATTCTTGATGAAGCTGATCGCATGTACGATCTCGGTTTTATCAAAGATATCCGCTGGTTATTCCGCCGGATGCCACCAGCAAACGAACGTATGAACCTACTGTTTTCTGCCACGCTCTCTTACCGAGTCCGAGAATTGGCATTTGAGCAAATGAATCATGCAGAGTATGTCGAGGTGGAACCGCTACAGAAAACGGGACACCGTATCCGCGAAGAGCTGTTTTATCCTTCTAATGAAGAAAAGATGCGCCTGCTTCAAACGTTATTGGAAGAAGAATGGCCTGATCGCTGCATCATTTTCGCCAATACAAAACATCGTTGTGAAGATATCTGGGCGCATCTGGCTGCTGACGGACATCGAGTTGGGTTACTAACCGGTGATGTAGCACAAAAAAAAACGGTTACGCATTCTAGAAGAATTCAGCAACGGCCATATTGATGTTCTAGTTGCCACTGATGTCGCAGCCCGTGGATTACATATTCCGTCAGTCACTCACGTATTTAATTATGACTTACCCGATGATTGTGAGGATTATGTTCACCGCATTGGCCGTACTGGCCGAGCAGGTGAAAGCGGACACTCGATCAGCCTGGCCTGTGAAGAATACGCTCTAAACCTGCCAGCGATTGAAAGTTATATTCAGCACGCTATCCCGGTCAGCAAATATAACAGCCAAGCCTTGCTGCAAGACTTACCGGCTCCTAAACGCCGCTACCGTTCGCGTTCAGGAAACCATCAGCGCCGTAACAATTTGTCGCATCGTAATAATACACCACGTAATAACCGTAAACGTTCAGGCTGAATAATGATGCTGAGTTCTTCTTCGCTCTATGCGGCTATCGACCTGGGTTCAAACAGTTTTCATATGCTGGTTGTGCGCGAAGTATCTGGCAGTATGCAGATACTGGCACGAATCAAACGTAAAGTCAGGCTGGCCGCCGGATTAGATAAAAATAACCGTTTATCTCAACAGGCGATGGAGAGAGGCTGGCAATGTCTCAGGGTTTTTTCTGAACGCTTACAGGATATACCACCATCACAAATCCGTGTTGTTGCTACGGCAACTTTACGCATCGCTGAAAATTCAGACGAATTTGTGAAAAAAGCAGCAGAAATCCTTAATTGTCCGGTTAAAGTAATCAGTGGCGAAGATGAAGCTCGGCTTATTTATCAAGGCGTTGCCCATACAACTGGCGGCCCTGAAAAACGTCTGGTTGTCGATATTGGCGGTGCAAGTACAGAGCTGGTTACGGGGAATGGGGCAAAAGCCTCTCAGTTATCCAGCCTAAGTATGGGTTGTGTTACCTGGCTTGAAGGCTACTTTAATGACCGTAGCCTGACGGAAGAGAATTTCGCCAAAGCCGAAGCTGCCGCACATGAAACGTTGAAACCCATTGTGCCAAAGCTTACCGAACAAGGCTGGCAGATTTGTGTAGGCGCTTCCGGCACCGTTCAAGCTCTGCAAGAAATCATGATTGCTCAGGGTATGGATGAGCTGATCACTTTGCCGAAACTTCAAGAGCTCAAACATAAAGCGATTGAATGCGGTAAACTGGAAGAGCTGGAAATAGAAGGGTTGACGCTGGAACGGGCTTTGGTTTTCCCAAGTGGTCTGGCTATCCTGATAGCGATTTTCCAGGCATTAAATATTGAAAGTATGATCCTTGCGGGCGGTGCCTTACGGGAAGGTCTTGTTTATGGCATGCTGGATTTACCAATAGAGCCAGATATTCGTACTAGAACACTACGTAATATACAGCGCCGTTTTCAGTTAGACGTTGAACAGTCTCAACGAGTCAAACAATTGACTGAACACTTCCTACCACAAATTGCAAAATCTTGGGAGCTGGATAGCCGATGTCATGAATTATTACAAAGTGCCTGTCTGATACATGAAATTGGCCTGAGTATTGATTTCCACCAAGCTCCATCACATGCAGCCTATCTTATCAATTATCTCACTCTCCCCGGCTATACGCCCGCACAGAAAAAACTCTTAGCCACATTACTAAAGAACCAAAGCGGCCCCATTGATTTGTTTTCCTTCAATCAACAAAACGCCTTACCTCCGATACAAGCTCAACGTTTATGTCGCCTGTTGCGGTTAGCTATCATCTTCGCCAACCGTCGTCAAGATGACACACTCCCTGCTCTACGTTTAAAAGTGAGTGGTGAAGCGTTAACAATAACGTTACCTCATGGCTGGCTAATGCAACACCCTCTGAGGGCAGAGTCTTTACAGCAGGAAATTCAGTGGCAAAACCATGCTCAATGGCCGCTTGCTTTAGACGGGCAGGATACTCAAACCTGAATAAAGCCGTTTTCCCTGTATCTCTGTGATACAGGGAATTTCCAACATATTTACGACTTATTTCTTTGCCCAAGCCCTAAACGCGATTTGATATCCGCGATACGCGATTGCCCTTTTTGCATTCTTTCTTCGGCAGTCACTATCTTTTTATCTTGCGGCCAATGTAAGTCATCCTGTGGCAACTCGTACAAAAAACGACTTGGTTCTGGGCGGATTAACTCGCCATATTGACGACGCTCTTTACATAAAGTAAAGAATAACTCCCGTTGAGCTCGGGTGATCCCGACATAAGCCAACCGTCGCTCTTCATCAATATTTTCTTCATCAATACTGCTCTGATGAGGCAACAGCCCTTCTTCCATGCCAACCAGAAATACATAGGGAAACTCCAACCCTTTGGAAGCATGTAGAGTCATCAATTGCACCTGATCAAACTCCTCACCATCCTCGTCTCGCTCCAACATATCCCGTAATGTGAAACGCGCGACCACCTGAGATAAAGTCATTGGTTCGTTCAGTTCATCACCTTCCAGCATTTCACTCATCCAAGTGAACAACTGATTAATATTTTTCATCCGCATCTCAGCTGCTTTTGGACTCGGTGATGTTTCGTACAGCCAACTTTCATAATCCATACCGTGTAGTAGATCACGTACAGCTAGCAAAGGATCTCGTTCAACCTGGCGAGTTATCTCATCCATCCAGTGAGTAAAACGCTGTAGTGCCGCCAAACCGCGGCCGGTTAGATTTTGGGCCAAACCAAGATCAAAACTAGCCTGATAGAGACTTTTATCGCGCTGATTCGCCCATTCACCCAGTTTTTGAATGGTAACCGCACCAATTTCACGTCTTGGTGTATTGACAATTCTTAGGAATGCGCTGTCATCCTCAGGATTAGTCAGCACCCTCAGATAAGCTAGCAAGTCCTTAATTTCAGGGCGGGCAAAGAAAGAAGTGCCACCAGAAATCCGATAAGGAATGCGGTTTTGCATCAACATCTTTTCAAACACGCGGGATTGATGATTTCCTCGGTAGAGAATGGCGTAATCTTTATATTCGGTCTTATTGATAAAGTGATGCGCCATCAGCTCCCCAATAACCCTTTCCGCTTCATGCTCTTCATTATTAGCGGTAATCACTTTTAACGGATCACCATACCCCAGTTCAGAAAAAAGCCGTTTTTCAAACACATGGGGGTTATTAGCGATTAAAATATTAGCCGCTTTCAGAATACAGCCAGAGGAACGATAGTTCTGTTCCAGTTTGATCACATTAAGCTTCGGGAAATCCTCTTTCAGGAGCACCAAATTTTGAGGTCTTGCGCCGCGCCATGAATAAATAGACTGGTCATCATCACACCACCACCGTAAAACGAGCCCTTTGTCCCACCAACAATTTCACCAGTTGATATTGACTGGTATTGGTGTCCTGATATTCATCTACCAACAGATAACGGATACGGTTCTGCCAACGCTCCCTGACTTCTTCATCACGCTGCATTAGCAAAGTCGGTTTGGTAATCAAATCGTCAAAATCCAATACATTACAGCTCGCTAGATGTAAATCATAACGACGATAACATTCAGCAAACTGCTGCTCCTGAGCTGAACGGGCCAATGCCAAAACTTGCTGTGGAGAAAGCAGATCATTTTTCCAGTTTGAAATGGCAGATATCAATTTTTGTAATAGATCTTTATCTTCTTCCAGTAAATCGGCTGTTAAATCTTTCAACAGAGCCATCTGGTCCTGATCATCAAACAACGAGAAATTGCTTTTCATTCCTAACGCTTTGTATTCGCGCTTAATAATTTCCAATCCTAATGTGTGGAAAGTAGAAATCATCAGCCCCTTAGCCTCTTTGCGCCCCAGAGTTTGTGCTACACGCTCTTTCATTTCCCGCGCAGCTTTATTAGTAAACGTCACAGCGGCGATATGACGAGGCTGATAGCCACAAGTACGGATAAGATGAGCAATTTTATTGGTGATCACTCTAGTTTTGCCAGAACCCGCTCCCGCCAGGACCAGACAAGGACCAGTAACAAATTCGACAGCTTGTTGTTGGCTAGGATTTAATCGCATGATGTTTAATAAGTTATATCAGGACAGTATCTTAGGGGATAGAATTGTAGCAGAAAGGGGGGAAAGGAAACTCGGTTTTCTTTGTGAAGGAAAAGGACTCTACTGGTTGATAAATATTAAATGCAAAGAGGGAGAATTTCTCCCCCCTTATCTTTAATCAACCGCCAACAGCAATACGTTTCATATCTGTCATGTAACCACGTAATACGCGGCCAACAACTTCAATTGGGTGGTTACGGATAGCTTCGTTTACATCGCGTAACTGGGCGTTATCGATACCGTTATCTACAACCGGCTTACCTAAATCACCCGCCTGTAGCGAACCCATAAGCTTCTCTTTCAGCAAAGGAACCGCAACATGAGAGAACAAATAGTTACCATATTCCGCTGTATCAGAAATAACGACATTCATTTCGTACAAGCGTTTACGAGAGATAGTATTCGCAATCAGCGGTAATTCATGCAGAGATTCATAATAGGCAGACTCAGCAATAATACCGGTATCAACCATAACTTCGAATGCCAGTTCAACCCCGGCTTTCACCATAGCAACCATTAAAACGCCATGATCAAAGTATTCCTGCTCACTGATTTTGCCATCACATTCAGGTGAATTCTCAAACGGAGTGTTACCCGTTTCCTCACGCCAACCTAACAGTTTCTTATCATCATTGGCCCAGTCAGCCATCATACCGGAAGAAAATTCACCAGAAATGATATCATCCATATGTTTCTGGAACAGCGGCGTCATCATTTCTTTTAACTGTTCAGACAATGCATACGCTCGCAGTTTTGCTGGATTAGACAGACGATCCATCATCAGGGTGATGCCGCCTTGTTTCAGTGCTTCTGTGATGGTTTCCCAACCAAACTGGATCAATTTTCCTGCATAACCTGGTTCAGAGCCATCTGCCACCAGTTTGTCATAACACAGCAGTGAACCAGCCTGTAACATACCGCACAGAATAGTTTGCTCACCCATCAGGTCAGATTTCACTTCTGCCACGAAAGAAGATTCCAAAACGCCGGCGCGATGCGCTCCTGTTGCCGCGGCCCATGCCTTAGCGATTGCCATGCCTTCGCCTTTAGGATCGTTTTCCGGGTGAACTGCGATCAAAGTAGGCACACCAAAACCCCGTTTGTATTCTTCACGCACTTCAGTACCAGGACACTTAGGCGCGACCATCACCACAGTGATGTCTTTACGGATTTGTTCACCGACTTCAACAATGTTTAAACCGTGGGAATAACCCAGTGCAGCCCCCTCTTTCATCAACGGTTGAACTGCGCGAACAACAGAAGAGTGTTGCTTATCTGGCGTCAGGTTAATGACCAAATCAGCCTGCGGTATCAACTCCTCATAAGTACCGACTTGAAAACCACTTTCCGTCGCTTTACGCCATGAAGCACGTTTTTCTTCAATGGCCTCTTTACGCAGGGCATAAGCGATATCCAGACCGGAGTCACGCATATTCAGGCCCTGATTCAGCCCTTGCGCTCCGCAACCGACGATAACCACTTTTTTGCCTTTTAAATATCCTGCCTCATCAACAAACTCTTCCCGCGCCATAAAACGACATTTACCTAACTGCGCCAACTGCTGACGCAAATTCAGCGTATTAAAATAATTAGCCATTAGTGACTCCGTATCATGTTGTGCTCAGCAATGAAGTGCTGCGACTGTTTTTTAGATTTCCTCACCCTGTGAGGTGTTTATATATTTTTAATATATGACATGAAAGCCATTGCTTAAATTGATATATTAACAATACTACATTGCACTTTATGCAATACAGATTATTGGACAGGAAAAGGAGAATAGGCTATGGATATACGCGATCTCAAACTGTTTCTACATCTGGCTGAGAGCTGTCATTTCGGCCGTACAGCAAAAGCAATGCATGTCAGTCCATCCACATTATCTCGCCAGATTCAGCGTATTGAAGATATTTTGGGGCATCCACTATTTTTACGGGATAATCGCACCGTAAAATTGACCTTTGCCGGCGAACAATTTAGACAATTCGCCCAACAGACACTGCTACAATACCAGCAATTAAAACACTCACTGAATCAACAAAGCCCATCTCTAAGTGGCGAGTTACGTCTGTTTTGTTCAGTCACCGCGGCCTACAGTCACTTACCGCAGATCTTAGACCGTTTTCGTGCTGAACATCCTATGGTTGAAATCAAACTCACCACAGGTGATGCCGCAGATGCGGTCAATAAGATACAGTCTAATGATGCCGATTTAGGTATCGCTGGTAAGCCGGAAAAACTACCAGATAATGTTAGCTTCACCAAAATCGGTGAAATCCCATTGGTACTGATCTCGCCTTCCCTTCCCTGCTCTGTACGCACACTCGTCATACAAGAGTACCCTGACTGGAATAACATTCCCTTTATTTTGCCGGAACACGGCCCTTCACGTAAGCGCATTGAGCACTGGTTCCGCCACCATAAAATTAACAATCCGTTGATTTACGCTACCGTGTCCGGTCATGAAGCCATTGTTTCTATGGTTGCATTGGGTTGTGGAGTGGCATTAATTCCCAATGTCGTTGTAGAAAACAGTCCTGAACCGGTACGTAATCGCATATCTTTATTGGACAATATTTCTCTAGTAGAGCCGTTTGAGTTGGGTATGTGTGTACAGAAAAAACGGCTTAATGAACCCTTAATTAAAGCGTTTTGGGGATTGTTATAACAAACTGCCCTAACAGGTCTTTTTATTTATTACAAGCCTAATGCAACTTATTTTTGGTATTATGCCAATATACTTATAGTTTATGCGGCCTAATTCACAAAGAACATAAAAATATAACCATATTGTTCTCATGATAATATGTTTAATATAAGTTATAACCAATTAAAATAATCATATAAAAATATTGGCTCCGCATTAAATTTTTGGTCATTAATTATGTTACGAAAGAAAATACTTTTAATTATATCAAGCAGATAATAGCTATTTAACGTTGAGTAATTCAGATATTGTTAAGATTGGCTAGCAAAAATTAAATATTCCACCCGCGAAAAACAGGTGGAGGATAATTCTTTACACCATGTCATAACGATATTTTACAATAGTGAAATTATTTTCACCTAGATACCAGAGGAGGCAACCTAATAATAACCACTTAATAGTTTTGTGATGACATAGTAACTAATAATAATTATTTAACGAGTTAATATAATCTAATTAAAAAATAACACCTAGGATTTATAATAATTATATTGAATAATTAATTCAAACACACACAATAATTTAATAAAGGACACCATCATGTTACACAAAATAGACAAATCACCGTATTTTATTAAATTCTATAAATTCCATCTACAAGATCTGGTTTTCTCTTATAATATGCAAACAGAATGGCATCATCATCCTTGTATCCAATTGAGTGTATCACCACATAATTCACTGATGAGGATTGATACCGAAAATGAATCGAGACAAGCACATGGATTCATTATTTCTTCTAATATTAAACACAAATTACACTCGGAAGGGCAACTCTGTTTTAATTTATTGATAGACCTAGCCAATCCACTATGTCATTTATTACTACATCAAATGAGAGGTTCAGATATCATATATTTAAATCAAGAATCATCCAGTTTAATAGCAAATTATTTTATTAATTGTTTACAATCAGAAACCTCTCCAGATATTTTCATCTTAAACAACCTTTTAGGTAAAATAGAAGATTGCCATTGTTATCAGGATAAACGAATCATGAAAGCGGCCTCTCTTATTACTGAATTACCGGTTAAATGTATATCTTCTCGTGAAATATCAAATCAGCTCTATTTATCCGAGAGTCGATTCTTGCACCTATTTAGAGAAAAAATGGGAACTAATTTCCGTAGTTATCTACTATGGAAGCGTCTGCATCATGCTATTGATGAGATACATTCATCAGATTCACTGACTTTACTAGCTTGTAATAGCGGATTTTCCGATGGAGCACATTTCAGCCGTACCTGCATGACGCTATATGGATTAAGACCTTCTGAATTAAAACATGCCAGTAAGAACAAAATGCAACAAGCACAACAAAAATATTTCAATTTATCATCAACATTAGCAGGTCTAAATTTTACAACGCAAAACATCTGTGTTATGAATAAATAATATTTTTGATGTATTACCTAAAATAAATAATTTCTATTTATAACCGTTATTATCAAAGCCGATATGTTAGAGATTCTGTATCATTTTATTCCTAATAGCACATTTATATTATGCACACTTAGTAATGATACAGAATTCAGAAAAACACCATAACAACATTACCTAATAAACCATCAATCCACGCCCAATAAAACATACAGAGTAAAATATCACTATTCTGAATTAATCATTCATTTTAATGGTACATGCTCTTTCAGATAATTTTCCACCCATTTAGCGACCCGCCGAGTATCTTTATAAGCCCCTAACATCAGTTCAGAACCACGGCTACTCAACCATTTCCGCCCAATAATAAATAACCCTGGATAAGGGGTTTTCCCGCCTTCCGCATGGCCATTTTTGCAAATGAATCCATTAGAATCCGCAGCACCGGGAAGTGTTAACCATGCTGTATTATCTTTATACCCCAAACACCAGATAACCGTATCTACTTCATATTGATTGCCGGACAAATCACATAATTTATTGTCTTTTACATCAACTAACCTATTCGCTATTTTTATATCCAAAGCTGCTAATCGATGGTTTTTCAGATCGCCACAAGGGATGGGATTACGCCGCCGCATAATTTTCCCGACCAAACTGTAATAATTGGCAAATAACAAGCCACTTTTACTTAACCACCAAAAAATATCTTTGCCCAGTATTCTATTAGGTAAGAGAGGACGGGAAGAGCCGCAAAATAACGTCACCTTCATCGTTGCAGCCAAATCTTTAGCAATCTGGCGGCCACTCGCGCCATCACCAACGACAGCGACTCGGCTGCCTGCTTTAATTTGTTTTGGCTCCCGATATTGATCTGCTCCGATTTGCTGTATATCAGTAGAAAGTTGCTCAGCAAGCGCTGGAATATCGGCTAACTGATTAGCGCCTGTTGCATTAACCAAACAAGGCGCATGAAATACTTTTCCATCTTTTGTTTCAACACGATAGCCATTTTTATCATGCTTCACCTCAACCACTTCAGTTTGAGTATGTATAGCAAGGTTATGATGTGAAGCATAACGTTCAAGATAATCAGCAACTTCATTTTTATCTGGATAACCCTCTTTAATTCCAGGAAATGGTAAGCCATGAAGCTGAGTCATACCGCGTGAAGTGAATAACAGCATATTATCAGGACGCCTGCGCCACACATCACCAATACGCGCTTCTCGCTCTAATATGCAGACATTAATATTCTTAGCCGCAAGAATAGCCGCTAAACTTAGTCCGGCTTGACCGGCACCCACAATTAAGCAATCCATTTTCATCATGCGTACTCATTTTCTAATTTGGTATTTATCTATATTTTATTTTTATCATTATCGAAATCTTAGGACAATGAAAAACTTGCCAAAAGAACACTCAATAGATCAAAAAACAACGAACTTCACAAAAATATAAAAGACAATTAAAAAATTTACTTGAATTAACTGGTCATATTCGTACTAAAGTGAATATTTTGAATAAACCAGCTATTTTTATCATAATTTTAACAATATTGACAAATCCATATAATAATCCAAGCAATAATATAGCCAATTTATTCAATAAAAATAAATTATTAATGACTATCCTTTTTGCCTACGTAACTTATGCTTTATTGCTATAACTTATAATAAACAAAGATTAATTTATCTACTCTTTACCCTACCGGAGATGAAAAAAATGGAAAATATCAAAAATATATATGACGGTATAAAATCTCGTGGCGGAAATCCGCTAAAGTGGTTAATAGCCGATGTCGACTTACTCTATAAGCTGTCTAAAGAAGAGCAACAAGAATTAAAAACCTGTTTGCTTAAGGACGCTTTTCATTTCCATTATCATAATAACCCTTACTATAGAGATATTTGTGAAAAACAAGGTATTAAGCCAGAAGAGATCCAGAATTATAATGACTTAGTTCGCATCCCATTGATACCCGTTGCAACTTATAAATCAGCCGAAAGTCACCGTTTATTAAGCAAGCCATTATCTGAAATCGAACATGAAATGCGCTCAACGGGCACAAGCGGAATTCCTAGTGTTTATCGTCGTTGCCACGATACGATGGATCATACAGTATTAGCTGTCTATTCTAATTATCGCAGTATGTTCAAAGTATCCGGCGGTGCTGGCCTATGTTTATGCCCGTCAACAGAAGATATTCCAGAAATGGCGCTGGTTAAAATTTTTAATTTCCTGACAGGTCTGTTAGATACTCGACGCTATATGATTAATCAGGACCGCTTTTCTCCAGAAGACTCCCTGAATCAATTAATCCAGTGGAAAGGCAAATTTACCCGGCATTTAATTGGCCCTCCATTCATGATCCATCGTTTTATTACGTTCCTAAAAGAGAATAATACCAAGCTCACTTTAGATCGCGATAGCATGGTAATTACTATGGGCGGCTGGAAACGTTTTACCGGGGATATGATCTCCCGCAGCGAATTGAATGCAGATATTGAAGAATGGCTGGGCATTCCAGCTTCCCGGACACGTGATATGTATGGTCTGGTTGAAGCAAACCTTCTTGCCATCGAAGATGAATATAACCATAAACATGTTCCTCCTTATATTCATTTCTCCGTTCGTGATCCTAATGATTTAACACGAGAGTTACCTGATGGTGAAACTGGACAATTAGTGATCTTAGATCCACTTTCTGTTTCCACTCCCGGCATGTTACTGACAGAAGATTTGGTCTACTTGCGTACCGATCCTAACAAATCCTGGCGTAACTCTCAGCGAATTCAGTTTGTTATGCGTACAGCTGCCGCTAAAGAGTTTGGTTGCTGCGCAGTCAACCTTGAGAGAAAAATGTCAGACGATGAAGGTACCTCAGCTACACCCGCTGTTAAATAGCAAGGTGAATTATGTTTAACAACATCATTATTGACAACTTTTGCAATCCTGACTGCCAAGGGACGTTATCCGCCCCCACCATTAAACTGGCATTAGGTAACCCTGTATGCGGTGACAAGGTTGATATCGATCTGACACTGGATAACCAAGGGCGAGTAGATAATGCCTGTTTTCGTGCATGGGGATGTACCGCCTCCCTGGCAATGTCTAACCAATTTTGTCGCCATGCTAAAGGTAAGACTCTCGAAGAATTGAACGCATTATCGCCTGAGGGTATTGATGCGTTATTAGGCGAGTTAGAACCAGCACAGCAACACTGCCTTGATATGCTGCATAAGCTATTTGAGCAGCTAAAGGGAAAAATATGACAAGCCTATACTTCGACTACAACGCCACAACACCGCTAAGTGTTAAAGCGCAGTTGGCGATTAAAGATGCAATGTCTATTTTTGCTAATCCGTCCAGCCACTACAGCTTAAGCGGCATGGCTAAAAAGTTGCTCACTGACGCTAGAAGATCGATGGCTTCATTAATGGGCACAATCCCAGAGCAGATCCTGTTTACATCAGGAGGAACCGAAAGTAATAACCAAGCCTTATCCAGCTTGTTAGCAACGCTTCCCGGTTCGGATCTGTCTGCCCATCATGTTATTAGCTCTTCCATTGAGCATCCGTCTGTTCTGGCGCCATTGCTCTGGTATCAGCAACGCGGGCTTCAGCTAACGTTGATCAATCCCGATAATCAAGGGCGGATAAGTGCACAAAGTATCCGGGAAAACCTACGGCCACAAACTCGCCTGATCACATTGATGGCGATTAACAACGAAACCGGCGTGATCCAGCCCTATGAAGCTGTCGCCTCTTTAGCAAAAGAGGCCGGTGTTTATCTGCATATCGATGCAGTACAGGCTATTGGTAAGCTTCCTTTTAGCTGTGACACACTTTCTGGCGTAACGACCATATCTTTCTCCGGCCATAAGTTTAACGGTCCGAAAGGCATTGGCGGGCTCTACCATGCACCGGGGATTCAATTAAATCCCTTGCTGCATGGCGGAGGGCAGGAACAAGGAGTACGTAGCGGCACTGAGAATACCTTGGGCCTCGCAGGACTCACGGCGGCAGCTAAAGAATCACTGAACGGATTGCAAGAACGTTTCAATACTTACAAAACGCTCAGAGAAGCCTTACTCTCTCTGTTAGAACAACATCGTGTTAACTACCTGATTAATGGCAATACCAATCCAGAGTTTCAGGCACCTTGGACACTCAATTTAAGTTTCCCGGGTATTCGTGCTGAATCATTAGCCAGCAGGCTAGATTTACGTCACGGCATCTCTTTATCTCTAGGATCAGCCTGTAGCAATAACAAATCAACCCAACGTTCTCACGTTCTGGCTGCTATGGGGTTGCCCGATGATCGTATTGATAGTGCGGTACGCATCAGCTTCGGATATACCACAAGTCAAGATGATATTGAGATATTGGCTAACGCCATCAAACAAGAAACGTATAACTTACTTAAAATTTCAGGGCAATATTTAATCACCCAGGAATAATAGCAAAATGACAGTGAAAAGACGGTGTGGCAGGAATAACGCTTTTATTAATGATACTTATATTCCTGTGCCGAAACTCCGCCAATCTTATTTAAATTTTTAGGGGACATTAATATGAAACTGTTTGAATTACTTCAATCTCAAATTACTGAATTAACTGATATCGAACCAGAAGATATTACTCTTGACACTCTACTTGATGATATTCATTTAGTGAGTCTGGATTTTGTTTCTATTCAGGTTGCTCTAAAAAGAGAAATGGGCATTCAACTGAATTTCGATAAGTTCCAGCGAGACAACACGACGACAATCGGTGATTTTGTCAATTATGTCAGTGAATTAGCAAAATAATCATCACTAATACACTGGGATGTTAGCTGTCTATGACAACATCACAACACAGCTAACATTCATTTTTATGATGCTTTTATCTACCAATCCTATTATTTGGTTGTATTAGAAAATAAAGCATGTCACCAAGAAATGAATTTTGGAGATAATGTTTCATGAATATTCAAACAGGCTATCGTCGCGTTGCCGTCACAGGTTATGGTTCTATCTGTTCTCTTGGGCAAAATACCCAAGAAATTTGGGATGCAATTCTGAATTATCGTGTAGGATACAAAAAGGAAGAACACCCAGACGCTTCTGTTGTAGCAAAATTTTTCGGCAATATCCCTTTCTCTCCTGATGTATCACGGTTTTCCAAAAAGTTATTAAAGAACCTGCCCAAATTCAGCAAACTTGGGCTAATTGCGGCAGATGAAGCAATCAAGATGGCATTCGGTAACGATAAAGCCGCTCTTGACGAAAATTATTCCCCTTTTGAACGCGGCGTCATTTTTGGCACTGGCTGGGGTGGAGAAGATGCAACCGTTGAAAACAGCCATTCTTATGCTGATCAAGGCATTGCCTCACCTATGACCAATATCATGTCTATGCACAGCGTAGGGACAGCGGCGATTTCAATGAACTGGAATTTACGGGGATACCAAAATACCCCAGTTGCAGCTTGTGCAACCGGCAGTATGGCGATAGGTGATGCATTTGAACTTATCCGCAGCGGACGCACTAAAATGATGCTGGCAGGTGGCGGTGAAAGCATCCGAGATCCATTCATCGTCTGGAGTATCGATATTCTTGGAGCATTGAGTAAAGAACAAGAATCTGTCGAAAAAGCCTGTTGTCCATTCAGCCAAGATCGTAGTGGTTTCGTTATGTCGGAAGGGGCAGCAATATTATGTCTTGAAGACTATGACAGCGCTGTTGCCAGAGGCGCCAAAATATTAGCGGAAGTGATTGGTTATGGCAATTACTCTGATGCGTCAGATATGACCGCCCCGGCACCTGATTGCAAAGGACGGGTCATGGCGATTCAGATGGCGCTGGAACAGGCCAAACTCTCTACCTCAGATATTCACTATATTAATGCTCATGGGACATCAACCCCACTCAACGACATTAACGAAACCGATGTTCTAAAAATGAGCCTGGGCGAACACGCTTATCGTATTCCTATTTCCAGTACAAAATCCTATACAGGCCATCTTATTGCCGGAGCTGGAGCAATTGAATCTATTTTTTGTATTAAAGCGATAGAGACAGCAACGATCCCCGCAACTATGCACCTAAATAATCCTGATCCGCTATGCGATCTGGATTATGTCCCCAATATCCATCGGACTCACCAAGTTATTGACACGGCTTTAAATGTTAACTACGGCTTCGGTGGTACAAACTGTGCGCTTATTTTTAGGAAAGCCGACAGATGAACGTTCAATTTAGCAAAGAAGATCTCAGTCAATGGGCTAAATTCTCTGGCGACTACAATCCTATCCATTTTGATGAAAAAATCGCAAGAGAAGTTGGGTTGGGTGGTATTGCAGTACACGGCATGCTGGCAATGATCCCGCTCAAAAGCGGATACGATTATCTGTCACAACCAAATAGGGAAATGGGCAGACAGTGGCACGTTAATTTGCGCAATCCCGTCCCTCTGGATGCCTGCTATTGTGTTAAAACTAAGCATACTGACCGAAATGGGAAAACGACCTTTAATCTGCAAGACGAAACAACTAACCTGAAACCTTTAGTTGGTCACTATAGCTGTTTCGATTTTTCACAAAAAACTGGCTTTCCTGAAAAACCACGTTGCCAAGTTCCCATACAAGAGACGATAAAGAAATCCATCGAATTCAAACATACCTTCCCGGAAATCAATGAGTTCTGGATCTTTCTCGATGCTCTGATGTTTTATCTTTTCATGCAGCAAAGTGCCAAAACCGCGCTAGCAACAGAATTTAAAACCTATTTTGGCAAACAAGAACATGATGAAACATGCCTCAAAGACCTTATTGTCTTGCATGTCATGCACACCGTGAGTTTTTCTCCCGCGCTGCTCAATCGCCAAATCCCAGATGAAATGCCGAATATCGAATATACGATCCTGCCAAAAGATACATTCGACGTTGATGGCTCGTTATACGGTACGTTAGAAATCCCGATCTGGCTGAATGGAGAAATCTCTTTAGTTGTTGAGATGAGCCTGATGGGAACAACAAAAAGAAAGCAGATTGCCAACTAAGATTTGATGAATGCGGTATTGGCAGACGGATGGCAAAAATTTAGAGGAATAACTTAATGAGTATCAGCACACCTTGGGTCTTTATTTCAGGAGGATCACGTGGTATCGGCAAAGGCATAGTAAAAATGCTGGCTGCTCAGAACTATCACGTGGTTTTTACCTATAAATCAAGCACAAATGAAGCTCAAACATTGTGTCAGGAAATTCAACAGCAAGGTTATCGCTGTGAGGGCTATCAATGTGATGTCTCAAACGCAGAAGAAGTGAAAATATTGTCAACAGAGCTTATCTCACGATATGGCTCTCCCTATGCCATCATCAATAACGCCGGAATTACACAAGATGCATTGCTAATAAATATGAAAGAAGAAGAGTGGCACAATGTGATTTCTACCAATCTTTCTTCTGTTTATTTAGTCAATCACGCTTTTCTCCCTGAAATGATTACTGCGGGAGAAGGCTGCATTATCCACATGAGCTCAGTCACTGCATTTAAAGCCAACTCAGGGCAAGTTAATTACGCTGCAACCAAGGCCGCTATGATCGGTATTACCCGCTCACTAGCAGTTGAAGTTGGCCGATTTAATGTTCGGGTCAATACCGTTGCGCCAGGCTTGATTGATACTGAAATGCTGGATCATATCCCTGCATCACATAGGAAAAAACTATTGTCTAACATCCCATTGGGCCGTTTAGGTTCAGTGGAAGATATTGCTCTGACAATCAATTTCCTGCTCAGCCCTGGGGGACGCTACATCACCGGGCAAACATTCGTTATTGATGGAGGAATGACGGCCTGAGTCAGTTAAGTAATTAACATCAATGGCTTCGTACCCCTATTCTGTGATTATTTGTACCCAGATAAATGTTCTGGGTACTGACACAAAATACCGTTAATCATTGCCAGATAGACAATCCAGCCTATCTGATAAATGTTAATAACGATAATAAACAATTTTAATATTAAATCATGCTTTTGGCGTTAAGTGCTAAATATTAGCAATTCTCATTTTATCAAATGAGAAGAGCTTGACCTTGTAGTCGACTCCAAGGTGTTTAATCAAATATAAGCACATTATTTAAGACGAATTTACTTTTAATCACTGCGATGGGAGAGGACACATGGCCGGAGAAATACAATCACCTCCGATTAATGAGAAAAAGTCAAAGCGTAAATTAGCACTAATCCTCGCAACTCTCTTATTTGTTTTTGCCGGGTTGGGTTACTTCGCCTATTGGCTTATTTCACTACGTCATTATCAAGCGACTGATGATGCCTACGTTGTTGGTAATCAGGTACAAGTGATGGCCCAGATCACCGGTAGCGTAACCGCTATTTATGCCGATAATACCGACTTCGTTCAGCAAGGCGATATTCTGCTACGTTTGGACGCCATTGATGCGGAACATGCTTTTGAGCGAGCGAAAAATACATTAGCTAATCATGTCAGACAAACTCACCAAACCATTATTGATAATGAAAAACTACTAGCTAACATTGAGCTCAAACAAACGGCACTACAACAGGCTCAAGATGATTTAAAACGACGTGAACATCTGGGGCTGACAGGTGCTATCGCCAAAGAAAATCTGATTCATTCCCGCAATAGCGTGCAAATGGCAAAATCTGAGCTAAATGTGGCTCGACAACAATATTATGCCAATAAAGCATTAGTTATAGATACCCCATTAGATCAACAACCTGCTATTAAACTGGCAGCCTCCCAGCTCCGCGATGCATGGTTAACCTTACAGCGCACTCAAATTGTAGCGCCGGTAACCGGCTACGTTTCACGCCGCAGTGTTCAAGTCGGCTCACAAATAAAAAATGGTGCTCCTCTGATGGTTATCGTACCCGCAAATCAACTTTGGGTCGAAGCTAACTTCAAAGAAGTTCAACTCGCCAATGTCCGTATCGGTCAACCTGTAACACTGGTGAGTGATTTCTATGGTAGTGATGTCACTTATCAGGGCCGAATTGTAGGTCTTGATATGGGTACTGGCAGCGCATTTTCTTTACTACCGGCACAAAACGCCACCGGCAACTGGATCAAAGTGGTTCAACGTTTGCCTGTTCGTGTTGAATTGGAAGCACAGCAGCTTATTGATCATCCTTTACGCATTGGTTTATCCATGCATGCCACAGTTGATACCCGAAATCGAGATGGTCTGGTGCTTGCCAATACACCTCGCAACAGCATTGTTTATGAAACCAACGTCTTGACTTACAACACTGGAGAAATTGATCAGCTAATTAACGAAATCATTCAAGTTAA
This sequence comes from Photorhabdus hindustanensis, assembly GCF_002968995.1. NCBI lineage: Bacteria > Pseudomonadati > Pseudomonadota > Gammaproteobacteria > Enterobacterales > Morganellaceae > Photorhabdus > Photorhabdus hindustanensis. Next base: position 13,138 of record NZ_PUWT01000010.1, on the reverse strand, counting down.
TACCAGTCAAAATAAGTGAGGTTAACATGCTAAAAGAGCCATTATCAGGAGCCAAACTTGGCTGGCTAACTCTGGCTTTAGCATTAGCCGCCTTTTTACAAATATTAGATCTGACCATCGCCAACGTTGCAATATCAACGATAGCTGGAGACTTAGGCTCATCAGTATCACAAGGTACTTGGGTAATTACTTCATTCGCCGTTGCTAACGCGATCTCCATCCCATTAACTGGCTGGTTGGCAAAACGGTTTGGGGAAGTCCGGGTTTTCTTAGTTTCAATGATCTTGTTTGTGATCACTTCCTGGTTGTGTGGTATTGCCAATAGCTTAGAAATGTTGATCATTTCCCGCGTTCTACAAGGTATCTCAGCCGGGCCAATTATGCCCCTTTCGCAAAGTTTACTACTCAACAACTATCCTCCGCTAAAACGCAATATGGCTCTGGCAATGTGGTCAATGACTATCGTTGTCGCTCCGGTTTGTGGTCCCATTCTTGGTGGTTGGATCAGTGACAACTATCATTGGGGGTGGATTTTCCTCATCAATGTCCCGGTCGGCTGTGCTGTCATCGCTATCACCTGGATGCTATTAAAAAATCGGGAAACTGAAACCAAGATCAGCCCCATTGATGGCATAGGACTAATTTTATTGGTTACCGGTGTTGGTTGTTTTCAGTTACTGCTTGATAGAGGAAAGGAACTTGACTGGTTCAACTCGACAGAGATTATTGTATTAGCGATTATTGCGGTTATTGCCATTACTTTCCTGATCATTTGGGAATTGACCGATGATGATCCGATCATTGATTTATCGCTATTTAAATCACGTAATTTTACTATCGGTACTTTATGTATTAGTTTGGCCTTCTTACTCCATATTGGCACGCTGGTTCTACAACCTCAACTATTACAAATGGTCTTTGGCTATACTGCCACTTGGGCAGGGTCGGTAATGGCCCCATTGGGAATAGTGCCGATAATACTTGCACCAATCATTGGTCGTTTTAGTTCAAAAATCGATATGCGTTATCTAGTCATATTCAGCTTTATCGTTTTTGCACTCTGTTTTTTTTGGCGGGCTTATACCTTCGAACTATCAATGGATTTTTCTACTGCTGCCTGGCCGCAATTTATCCAAGGCTTTGCTATTGCCTGTTTAATCATGCCATTAGCGGCCATTATATTATCCGATATCGAACCCGCTAAAGTTGCCTCTGCGGGTAGCTTGTTCAACTTCTTACGCACTCTGGCAACATCCGTAGGTACTTCAATTACCACTACTATGTGGTCCCGCCGTGAAGCTGTCCACCACGTTCAGTTAACTGAATCGATAACTCCCCATAATCCTATTGCTCAGCAAGCCTATGAGAAAATGGAACAGTTAGGGATGTCACAGGCTCAAGCTAGCAGTTCTCTGGCGCGTGAAGTCACCAATCAAGGATTGATTATTGCCGCTAACGAGATTTATTGGCTATTTGGCTTTGTTTTCCTAATCTTGTTGCTTCTTATCTGGTTGGCCAAACCCACGGTTGGAGAAAAGAAATAGCACAATGATCAAAGAACTTATTATAGAGCGCTTTCCAGTAAGACCTTGGTGAATATTAAATCTTGTCAAAATAGCACCTTATCAGGCGCTATTTTGTCATTCCATAGAACATGTTTTTTCATTACCAAGACACCGCTCAACCTCCGGTTGTTTCAGACGCCTGGCACATTAAAAAGAATTTAAACGCGGGGGTATCCGTCTCATCGTGATACGCATAACCTAATGCATCAAGGTGACGCTTAAAACGCACTTCCGTGCCTGACAATTCAAATGCGGCTAACACCCGGCCATAATCTGTACCATAATTGCGATAATGGAATAATGTAATATTCCAGTAAGTTCCCAAAGTTTGTAGGAACTTTAATAAAGCCCCCGGCGATTCAGGAAATTCAAAACTAAACAAGCACTCTTTCAATGGCTTAGATGGACGACCGCCGATCATATAGCGAACATGTAATTTCGCCATTTCATCATCTGAAAGATCAGCAACCTGATACCCTGCGGTACGCAATTCCGCGATAATTTCCCGTCGTTCCATCTCACCACGACTCAGGCGAACACCAACGAAAAGACAAGCCTGATCAGGATCAGCATCCGTATAACGATAATTAAATTCTGTTACCACCCGATCGCCCAACTTCTGGCAAAAACTCAGGAAACTCCCTTTATGTTCAGGAATAGTCACTGCCAGCAATGCTTCCCGCTGCTCGCCCAATTCACAACGCTCAGAGACATAACGCAATCCGTGAAAACTCACATTAGCACCAGAAAGAATATGTGCCAGTCGTTCACCTTTAAGCTGATACTGCTGAACATACTTTTTCAATCCAGCTAGTGCCAATGCGCCGGATGGCTCAGCAATCGCACGTACATCTTCAAACAGATCTTTTACCGCTGCACAAATAGCGTCACTGTCCACTGTGATAACCGCATCGACATATTGCTGACACAAACGAAATGTTTCATCACCGATACGCTTAACAGCAACACCTTCAGCAAATAAGCCAACTCGTGGTAAATCTACCGGATGTCCAGCTTCCATTGCCGCTTTCAGGCAAGCTGAATCTTCCGCTTCCACCCCAATGACTTTAATCTCTGGCATCAGTTGCTTAATCAACACTGCCACGCCAGCAATCAAACCACCACCACCAACAGGTACAAAGATGCGATCCAAGCGCACATCCTGTTGTAAAAGTTCCATCGCCAGTGTTGCCTGACCTGCGATTACAGCGGGATGATCAAACGGAGGAATAAAGGTATAACCCTCCTGTTGTGCCATTTCTATTGCTTTAGCTTTAGCCTCATCAAAATTAGCGCCATACAACAGAGCCTTACCACCGAAACGACGGACTGCATCAACTTTAATATCCGCGGTAGTAACCGGCATAACAATCAGAGATTTAATTCCCAAACGATTAGCGGAAAGCGCCACCCCCTGAGCATGATTACCGGCTGACGCAGTAATCACTCCTCGGTTTTTCTGTTCCTCAGTCAAACCTGCAATCATGGCATACGCACCACGGAGCTTAAAACTGTGAACAGGTTGTCGATCTTCCCGCTTTACCAAAATAGTATTTCCCAAGCGGGCAGAAATTTTCTCCATTTCCTGCAAAGGAGTCACCTGAGCAACTTCATAAACCGGTGCGCTTAATGCCGCTTTCAAATACTCTGCACCATTTGGTGCGGAAGTTAAGGGAAGAAATGCAGCCATGCGATTATCCCCCTAACTTAGATTTATCACGGACAGCGCCTTTATCCGCACTGGTCGCCAATGAAGCATAGGCTCTCAAGGCAAACGAGACCTGACGTTCACGAGCTTTCGGCGTCCACGCTTTATCACCGCGGGCAAATTCAGCGTCTTGACGGGTAGCAAGTACCTTTTCATCTACATTAAGTCGCATTTTCCGCAATGGAATATCAATATCAATAATATCGCCATCTTGAACCAAACCGATTAGCCCTCCATTAGCCGCTTCTGGAGAAACATGGCCGATCGACAAACCCGAGGTACCACCAGAAAAACGCCCATCTGTAATCAATGCACAGCTTTTACCTAACCCCATAGATTTTAGATAAGTCGTCGGATACAACATTTCCTGCATGCCGGGCCCACCTTTTGGCCCTTCATAACGAATGACCACCACATCACCCGCAACAACTTTTCCACCCAGGATCGCATCAACCGCATCTTCCTGACTTTCGTAAACTTTGGCTGGCCCACGGAACGTCAGACTGTCCTTATCCACCCCCGCAGTTTTTACAATACAGCCATCTATAGCCAAATTACCAAATAGAACTGCAAGACCACCATCCCGACTATAGGCATGTTCAATGTCGCGAATACACCCTTCTGCACGGTCGGTATCCAATGAAGGCCAACGACAATCTTGCGAAAATGCCTGAGTAGTACGGATACCCGCAGGGCCTGCCGAATACATCTCCTTTACTGGCTCATCCGCCGTCTGCATCACATCGTACTGATTAAGCGTTTGTAACAAATCCAGACCCAAAACATTTTTAACCTGACGATTCAACAGACCAGCTCTATCCAGCTCACCTAAAATACCGATCACACCACCAGCACGATGAACATCTTCCATATGGTATTTTTGTGTACTTGGTGCAACCTTACAGAGATGAGGGATCTGACGAGACAAACGATCAATATCCGCCATAGTGAAATCCACTTCCCCTTCCTGCGCCGCAGCCAGTAAGTGAAGCACAGTATTAGTTGAGCCACCCATTGCAATATCCAACATCATCGCATTTTCAAATGCGGCTTTCGTTGCAATACTACGCGGTAGAACACTATCATCATTTTGTTCATAATAGCGCTTAGTCAGCTCAACAATGCGTTTGCCCGCATTCAGAAACAACACTTTGCGATCTGCATGAGTAGCCAGTAATGAACCGTTCCCCGGTTGAGACAAGCCCAACGCTTCTGTCAAACAATTCATAGAGTTAGCTGTAAACATGCCTGAGCAGGAGCCACAGGTTGGGCAAGCTGAGCGCTCAATCTGGCTACTATCCTCATCACTGACATTCGGGTTCGCACCTTGGATCATGGCATCGATCAGATCCAATTTGATAATCTGATCTGACAATTTAGTTTTACCCGCCTCCATAGGACCACCGGAAACAAAAATCACCGGAATGTTCAGACGCAATGCCGCCATCAGCATACCTGGGGTAATTTTGTCACAATTGGAAATACACACCATCGCGTCCGCACAATGTGCATTCACCATATATTCAACAGAATCAGCAATTAATTCACGTGACGGCAGAGAATAGAGCATACCACCATGCCCCATTGCGATACCGTCATCCACCGCTATGGTATTGAACTCTTTTGCAACACCGCCTGATGCCTCAATCTGTTCAGCAACCAGTTTACCTAAGTCCCGCAAATGAACATGCCCGGGAACAAACTGAGTAAATGAGTTAACTACTGCAATAATCGGTTTACCAAAATCTGCATCGGTCATCCCTGTCGCGCGCCATAAAGCGCGAGCTCCAGCCATATTGCGACCATGAGTCGTAGTGGCAGAACGGTACTTAGGCATTATCTTCACTCCCGTGTTATCAAAACAGGCGGGGAACGAACCGCCCGTTAAATTATTTATAGTTCTATTAAAGGTATAGTTCTATTAAGGATTGACCGAATCTAACCAGCCCCATTTATCGTCTGTCGTGCCATCAAACAAACCAAAGAAAGCTTGTTGAATTTTCTTAGTAACAGGCCCGCACTTACCGATACCAACCTGAATATCATCAACACTGCGAACAGGTGTGATTTCAGCCGCTGTACCTGACATAAAAACTTCATCAGCCAGGTACAGAGATTCGCGCGACAATACCTGCTCACGCACTTCCAGCCCCAAATCTTTGGCTAATTTGATAATGGCATCACGGGTAATTCCTGGTAATGCAGATGAAGTAAATGGTGGCGTGAACAATATGCCATCTTTTACCTCAAACAGATTTTCACCCGCACCTTCGGAGATATAACCATAAACATCTAGTGCAATACCTTCTTGATATCCACGACGACGGGCTTCACTGCCTACCAAAAGTGAAGACAGGTAGTTACCACCTGCTTTGGCCGCGGTTGGTATTGTATTTGGCGCCGCACGATTCCATGAAGAAACCATCGCATCAATCCCTTGATCCAGAGCTTCTTCTCCTAGGTAAGCCCCCCAAGGAAAAGCAGCGATAATAACATCCGTTTTATAGCCAGCTGGTGGATTAACTCCCATGCCAACATCACCGATAAAGACTAGTGGACGTATATAAGCACTGACTAAATTATTTTTACGCAGAGTTGCCCGACATGCTTCCATTAATTCATCAACACTGTGGCTCAACGGCATGCGATAAATCTTTGCAGAATCATGTAAACGCTGCATATGCTCACGATGACGGAAAACCACGGGCCCTTTATGAGAGTCATAGCAGCGAATTCCCTCAAAAACAGAGGTGCCGTAATGTAAAGCATGGGACATGACGTGAACTTTAGCATCTGCCCAAGGAACCATCTCACCATTGAACCAAATGTAATCGGATTGCTTCGTCATTCTCTTATTCCTTTATTTCTACGTTACGCACGTATGAGTTGTGATTTTTGTTGCAGGATCTTGACGCCAGCGACATCCACTAATTTAGCCAGTTGTGAAGACAACAAATTAACCGGTTTTTGGCTGGCGACAATTAATTCGATATTAACATTATCGCCATCCATTGTTTGATCCATATTCATGGAACAGATCTGAAATCCACGATGACGCGTTACCCGTAAGATACGCTCTAATATTTCAGGACGGAAACGAGCATGGATTGCAAGTTGATGCTGCATCATAATGATTTCTCCAACATAGTTTCATTGCTTGCACCGGGAGGGACCAACGGCCAAACGTTCTCTAATTCCTCAATAGATACCTGTAATAAATAGGGACCCTTACTGGCAAATAATGCATTCAGCGCTTCATTAATCTGTGATTTATCCGTGATATGTTGCCCCGGAATATCAAAGGCTTTCGCTAATGTGACAAAATCAGGGTTATCTGTTAATGTCGTTTCGCTATATCGCTTATCAAAAAACAGCTCCTGCCATTGCCGCACCATTCCCAACCGCTGGTTATCCAACAATAAAATTTTTACTGGTAATTGTTTGCGTTTAATTGTCCCCAATTCCTGAACATTCATCATGAAAGAACCATCACCAGATACACATATCACCATGTCTTCCGGTCGAGCAATCTGAGCACCAATCGCAGCAGGGATACCAAATCCCATCGAGCCCAACCCACTAGATGTAATAAAATTTTCAGGTCCATCAAAAGTCATATGCTGAGCTGTCCACATTTGATGCTGTCCAACATCGGTAGTAATAACCGTATTACATGCTTTACGATCTGAAACCTGCTTCAATAACCAAGGCGCATAGATACTCTCCCCCTGATGGTCATAACACCAAGGATATTCAGCTTTCAGAGATTTCACTTCCTGCTGCCAGGGCATAATTGACAATGGTTGTTGCAAACGGGGCAATAATGCCTTCACATCCCCCAGTAACGACACATGAGCCTGACGTAATTTACCCAACTCTGCCGGATCGATATCCAGATGAATAACTTTTGCACGTGGAGCAAAAGTATTAAGTTTGCCAGTCACACGATCATCAAAACGAGCCCCCACAGCAATCAACAAATCACATGACTGAACGGCAAGATTGGCCGCTTTCGAACCATGCATCCCAAGCATGCCCAGATAACATGGATGTTCTGAATCAGCAGCTCCCAAACCTTTCAACGTAGAAACAACCGGCATACCTGTTTCCACAACAAAATCTCGCAGAACAGAAACCGCTTGAGACATTCCTACTCCACCACCGACATACAATACTGGCTTTGCCACCGCCGCAATCATCTTCCGGGCTTGTTCTAATTCACTTTCCGAGCAGGGCGCTTTTTGCTCAACGGGTACCAAATGTGGAACCAAATTCCCCTCTTTCAGCTGAATATCTTTAGGAATATCAACCAAAACTGGGCCAGGTCGACCACTAGTGGCAATAGAAAAGGCTTCCGCCATAATTTGAGGTAAATTTTCCAGTGAATCCACTAAGAAACTGTGTTTGGTACAAGCAAGGGAGAGACCTAAAACATCGACTTCTTGAAAGGCATCAGTTCCAATCAATTCAGAACCAACCTGACCAGTGATAGCAACAACAGGAACAGAATCTAACAACGCATCGGCTAATCCAGTGATTAAATTTGTTGCTCCCGGTCCCGATGTAGCGATACAAACTCCCGGCTTACCACTGGCTCTCGCATAACCGATTGCAGCCATAACCGCACCCTGCTCATGCCGACAAAGCAAATGCTCCACACCACCATCGTACAAAGCATCATAAACCGGCATGATCGCACCACCAGGGTAGCCGAAAACCTTATCAATCCCCTGCGTTCGTAATGCTTTTACAACCCACTGCGCCCCGTTCATTTTTCATATCCCCTGTGTTTACCCTGTGAGACAAGATTTTGTTCTGTTGTATGTTTCCGTCTCTATCTGATTTTGCTTGTCGAAAAAAAACCCCCGCGCCTTTCGGTGCGGGGGTCTTCGAGAGATCTGGCTGTTTTTCTAAGCCTTTCTTCGTCCAAGTGCTGCCCCGCACGGTGGGATAATAATCACCACCACGCTGACAATAATTAGGCTAATCACTAGGACAAATGTGTTCATAATCTTGGTCGTTTAATTCGTTTGTTTAATCTATATTTAAGAGTTATCACGTTCTTCATAGCTTGACAACATTTATTTTGTTTTATTATTCGATATGAAAAAATACTGTTTATTTTCAATTAAATACTTGTCATTTAGATTATTTATCTATTAAATAATCCAATTTAAGTGATAAAAACCAACTGATTAGATATAAACAAAACAACACACAAAGCGGTAACATAAAAAACAAATCATTCAACTATAACCAAAAGTAAAGATCTTATTATTAATCACCCAGGTGATAAAAACTCCTCATTAAAAATAAATCAGAATGATATAACACGCTAAATTTATTCACTGTGAAAAATATATAAATTTTAATTTCAAATAAACTATTTCAATAAAACCAATCTAAAAACACGACTTAAATAAAACCTCATAATATGAATATAAAAATAATCAATTTTATAATCTAAGTTAAAAAAGATAAAATCATAAAAATCAATCAAATAAAATAAAATAAAATAAAAATCATTTAATAATGATTTCAAAAAAATCTTTAGCGTTGCTTCACAAAATATTTATTAGAGCCGCTTCGCAAAAAAATAATAGAAAACTATTTATTATCTAATTTCAGTCCATCATATGCCCTTTCTTACAAAGGAGAATAGGATGGCCCTCGCTGTTATTTATACCAGAGCGACTATAGGTATTCATGCCCCAATTGTTACTGTTGAAGCGCATATTAGTAATGGCTTACCTGGATTAACTTTGGTTGGTTTGCCTGAAACAGCCGTAAAAGAAGCAAGAGATCGTGTCAGAAGTGCGTTGATCAACAGTGGGTTTACCTATCCGTCTAAAAGAATCACCATCAATCTTGCTCCCGCAGATCTTCCCAAGGAAGGTGGTCGTTATGATTTGCCGATCGCTATCGCTATTCTGGCCGCTTCAGAACAAATACCTACCAATACACTAAATCATTATGAGTTTCTTGGTGAACTCGCTCTATCCGGTGGTCTACGAAAAGTTAACGGCGCAATTTCAGCCGCTCTCAGCGCAGGAGAAGCGGGAAGGCAACTTATTCTACCAACAGAAAACGCAATAGAGCTGGCAATCTTATCTCAGAATGAGACGTTAATGGCAGAACACCTCTTGCATATCTGCCACTTCCTTCAGGGAGAAAAACAACTACTGACAACAACGATCCAACATAGCCCCTTAACAGAGCCATCACAGCCAGATCTTCAGGATATTATTGGCCAGGAACAAGCAAAACGCGCACTGGAAATCACAGCAGCAGGCGGACATAATCTTTTACTACTTGGCCCACCAGGGACAGGGAAAACAATGTTGGCAAGCCGTCTATGTAGTTTATTACCGCCATTAACAAACAAAGAAGCCCTTGAGGTAGCCGCTATCAATAGCCTAGTGGATACCTACCTTCCACCTGAACAATGGCATACACGCCCATTCAGAGCGCCTCATCACAGCTCTTCAATGGCAGCACTGGTTGGCGGTGGCGGGCTGCCAAAACCCGGTGAAATTTCACTTGCTCACAATGGGGTGCTATTTCTAGATGAACTACCTGAATTTGAACGCAGAGTCCTTGATGCTCTCAGAGAACCACTGGAATCAGGGGAAATAATTATCTCCCGGGCCAGAGCAAAAGTTTGTTTTCCTGCTCAAGTTCAGTTGATCGCAGCAATGAATCCTAGCCCGACAGGCTACCATCAGGGAATTCACAATCGAAGTAATCCTCAGCAAATACTGCGATACCTGGCAAAACTTTCTGGACCTTTTTTGGATCGTTTTGATCTCTCAATTGAAGTTCCTCTGTTACCCATTGGAACATTGAGTAGCCCTCTTAGATCAAGCGAAAGCAGTAAAGATGTAAGATTAAGAGTGCTGGCAGCGCGAGAAATACAATTGAAACGCTGTGGAAAGATTAATGCTCATCTGAATAGTAAAGAGACCGAGGCATTTTGTAAGCTCAAACCTAACGATGCTGTATTTCTAGAACAAACGCTAATGAAATTAGGGCTTTCAATCCGAGCATGGCACCGAATTCTGAGAACATCCCGGACACTTGCCGACTTAGAAGAAAAAAAAGAGATAGAAAAACCACATATCATGGAAGCCTTAAGCTACCGCAGTATGGACAGGCTATTAATACAATTACAAAAACAATCGGGTTAGAAATGAAAAAGGGGCGAAGCCCCTATATTCACAATTTGTGATGATATTAATCATCAGTGTCGGTATAGTCATCAGAAGCATCGATCTGAGGCTTACCGCCTGAAAGAGTATGAAAACGTTTTGGACGACTAATCCTTGCAAGATATTTGGTCCATACTTTTTCTTCCATTGTCACAGGCTGCCGTTCACCCCGGCAAACAGCAACAAACAGCTCTTCTATTTCTGTTTGAGGCTCGCGTTTACCAAGATCTAACTCATTGAACGCATAACCGTGGCGCTCTAGCAATTGCGCCTCTTTAATGGTGAAATCCCCATGACGGGAGAACCCTCGAGGGTAATTTTTGTTATCAAAAAAACGATTAGTCGTGATGAAGCTTTCGGCCATCTGACACACTCCTAATTCTAGTACTGTTACTATCATGCCAATTATGGCGCGGAGTATTAGATAGGCCTGGCGTTCTGTAAAACAAAAAATTTAAATCTTAACGATAAATATTATTGGAGATATATGTGGACACTGAATTACTGAAAACCTTCTTGGAAGTCAGTAAAACTCGTCACTTTGGGAGAGCAGCCGAATCATTGTACCTGACGCAATCAGCAGTTAGCTTTCGCATACGCCAGCTAGAAAATCAATTAGGTACCCATCTTTTCACACGGCACCGCAATAACATCCGTCTTACAGCGGCAGGAGAGCGCCTTGTTCCCTATGCTGAATCACTGATGAGTACTTGGCAGTTGGCTAAAAAGGAGATCATGCACGCTTCTCAACATACTGAATTAACAATTGGTGCCACCGCATCACTATGGGAAGCATATTTAACCCCCTGGTTACAAGATTTCTATAAAAAACATCAGGAATTAAGATTAGAATCTCGGGTTTCTACACGACAATCCCTTGTTAAACAACTTCATTCTCGTGAATTAGATCTGTTAATCACTACCGAACCACCTAAAATGGATGAGTTCCAAAGCCTATTATTAGGGAATATTTGCTTGAAATTATTAACAACAGAAGAAAATCTGAAATGCCAAATTAAAAATTACATCAAACTAGAATGGGGAGCTGATTTCCATCATCAGGAACAACGGATCTTAAAAAGTGAGCAGCTACCCATCATCACAACCACCTCAGCACATATAGCCCGCCAACTACTCAATAGCGTAAGAGGAGCCGCCTTCTTACCAATACACTGGCAAAATGAACATCCAGAACTGGTTTCTTATCCAAACACTGAACTAATTGAACGTCCATTATATGCTATATGGCTACAAAAAAATGATCAGCAAGCATTCATTCAACAGCTATTAAAAATACCTATCATACATACTTCTGCAAGAGGTTAAGAAGTTTTCATATAAATCATTCAATCAGTAAGTATGTGTTCTGCAAAACTTATGGATAGCAATACTATACGAAAACAGGAATGAAAATAGTAAGGGAGAAAGAAGTTTCAGATAGAGCATAAAGTGGGATTACTTTTTTATCTTCCCACATATAGCTCCTTATTTACCAAATAATCCTTACGTATAGTTTGAAATTATGACTTGAATCAGACATAGTGTTCCTACCTTATCGTTTTAGGTATCCTTTCCTTCAATTCAAGCCTTTCTTAAGAAAAAAACTTCGTAATCAAAATATTAGATAAAATTCTTTCGCATATATCCTCCAGGCACTTAGTTCAGAAGAGCTTTTACTAGTATGGAAATTGCCAGAAAATCTAAAAGGTTACCTATAAGAATTCACTTCGATAATAGATAATTAGAAAGAAAGGTTTTATTGCTACAAGATCGAATAATATTGAGGAAAGACTATTCAACTGAAAGCGTTTAACAGCATCTATAATGAATTCAAATCGATGGCAACATTGGCTTTACGAACCAGACGATATTTGGAAATGAATTCTCCAAGTGATACCATTTCTGGGGAAAAAGTTCGCATAAAAGGATTTTTAGTGTAATAGCAAATCCGTTTTTCTTACAAAGCTTCATAGAAAAAGGCGCTGACCAAAAGCCAGCGCCTTATCAATAATCTTATCTAAGCAGCATATATGGGTAACCACTACTATGAACTATCTTAGTTGCCGCTGAGCTTATAACTGGCAGGGGCGGAGAGACTCGAACTCCCAACACCCGGTTTTGGAGACCGGTGCTCTACCAATTGAACTACGCCCCTAAATTAAGGTGGCGGTGCGGACGGGGCTCGAACCCGCGACCCCCGGCGTGACAGGCCGGTATTCTAACCAACTGAACTACCGCACCACCGAATTCTCTGTGATTTATATCGCTTGATACGATATAAAACTTATATATCAACTTTGGCAGTTTACCGAATAGCTTGCTTGCCATTCACCCTTCGGACCGTCACTCCTCGCGACGCTCAAATCCATCTGCAACAGATTTGTCCTACTCACTGCTATTTGTGCTTTATGCTGCGTTTCATCGCAACACAACACTAAAAGTAAAGCCTGGCAGTGTCCTACTCTCACATGGGGAGACCCCACACTACCATCGGCGCTACGGCGTTTCACTGCTGAGTTCGGCATGGGGTCAGGTGGGACCGCCGCGCTATCGCCGCCAGGCATATTCCGTTTTATTCCAACCCTTGTCTGACTCTCCGTCACCACAACCATTGGAACCAATCTCTGAACAAGCTGAAATCTGTCTCTCTTCTGTCT